>DATKCB010000293.1:0-2840 GCA_035513495.1 Planctomycetaceae bacterium
CTTCAGTGAAAGTCTGGCCTGGAGCGGTGTCCACAACTGGTATCGCGGCTTTCAGAAGTTTCGGACGATCAACGATTCGCTCGGATTCTCTTCGCTCGAAGATCTCGATTTCGAAAGTTGGCGGGAGTATTGGACGCTCGAGGAACAAGGGTATGAAGAGAACGCCGTTTCGAAAGAAATCTTCTGGCAATCGACGTGGCAGGACAAACCGTACTCCACGTTCGCACCCGATCAGTTCAAGCTCGATCTCGCTCTGATTGACGACGATCGCGTGTATTCCGAGGATGGAACTCCGGTCGGTGTGTTGACCGAGTCCTTGCCGATCCCTTTCGAGTATCGATCGCTGAAACGAGAAACGGGAGTCCAACCCCCGCTGGAGTCGCTCGCCGAACCGACTCTGGACGATTGATGGACACCATAGCCCCGAGCAGCGGCCTCCTGATGTCACTTCTGAGAAGCTTCCTCCCCATATAGATGGATTCGCAAGAATTCAGAGTCGATAGGGAGGGCTTCGGAATTCTTGTGAATCCCGTTACGGCAAGTTGCTGTCCTCCACCTGTTCGAATGCCAAACTAAGGAAGCTGAAAACGAATCTCTGTTCGGCATTTTATTTGATATTGATATCTAATATAATATTATTCATGCGCCGATTGAACGTCACACTCGAATAAGGGCACTGCCGTGAAATTCATCACTCGTATCCCCCTGGTGGACAACGATGGCAACGCATTCCCGGAAACGGAAATCCAGTCGATCTTGCGCGAGCTGGCCTACCAGTTCGGCGGCGCTTCCTCCGAGGGGCCGCATCGCGGTTTGTGGGTTCACGAGGGACGGCTCTACGACGAGCCGAACATCAAGGTTGAGATCGTCGGAGAGAGTTCGCAGGCCGGCGAAGCGCGTGATGCGGTGATCGCAATCGGGCGGCATCTGGGGCAGATCAAGATGTATTTTGAGTTGATCGACGACGACACGGTCGAGTTTCTCGACTGTCAGTGAAGCAAACAACTCTGCCGGGAGGTGCAAGCCTCCCGCCCACAAGGAGACCAAACCATGAAAACGACTGACGACAAAATCCAACAGAAGGCGGCTGCGATGCTGAAATACGCGCAGTCCGCCAAAAGGGGCTGCAAAACGTGGTACGACCTGCACAACAAGGTGTTCGGAGTCGGCGGGAAACTGAGCGAATTATTTCCCACGAAGCCGGAGCGACTGGCGTTCAGCCGAACCGTCGAAGCCGCGAAAATACACGCGTTGATCGAGTCTCTACCGGGCGACGATCCGGAGTTCTCACGCACGCTGGAGAACGCGAACGGACGAATCCTGGTCCGCGTCCCCAAATCGGTACACGCGAAGTTGCTGCTGGAGGCGGAGCGGGAAGGAGTGAGCTTGAACCTGTTGTGCGCTTCAAAGCTGTCAGCGGACCTGGCGTCCGTGATCCAGTGATGATCGCCTGCGCTGTCACGTTCGACATGGCTGAAACCGGAAGCAGAAGAGGAGGGAGTGAGTTTGAACCAACTCTGCTTGACGAAACTTGCAGTTTTTCTGAAAACGGCGGCCCGTTGATTTCGTGCCGAAGAATCGCGCAAACGAAAAAACGCCGGTCGTATCGACCGGCGTTCGATTCAGTGCGCAAGAGAGGACTCGAACCTCCACGGGGTTTAAACCCCACTAGGCCCTCAACCTAGCGCGTCTGCCAATTCCGCCACTTGCGCATTTTGGGATTCGAAATTGCAGACACAACCACTGCGTCCGGGTTCTCGAATTTTCCAGTTCTGGCTCGACGAGCCTAGTATAGCAATCCCGGGAGGCCGATCAAGCATGGGCAACCTGTTTGTGCGAACTGCCTTCGGTCTCCCGAGATCTGGGAAATTTCCTTGGCATCTCACGTCACTTTTTCGCTCGGAGGATTCGATCGGAACTCCTCCTCACGCTCGTGCGAGCAGTTCCTGCCAGAATTCCTGCATCCGGCGCGCCGATCGTTCGATACCGAACCAATCTTCCACGTGCCTCCGGGCTTGTGAACTCAGACTGCGGGCGAGTTCCCGATCGGCTAGGATCGCTGCCAACGAAGTCGTCGCGGCTTCACAATCATCCGGAGGAAACAACAGAGCCGATTCGCCGGAAGTGAAAATTTCGGGAGTCCCGCCGACATCGGTCGCCACGACGGGACATCCGCTTGCGGCCGCTTCCAGCAGCACCCGACCAAGCGGTTCCTGGCGGGCGGGATGGAACAGCACATCGAATTCTCGTAACAGTTCAGGAACATCCGAGCGATAACCGAGTCGGTGCAATCGTCCCGAGATGCCGAGTCGTTCGAAGTCGAGATCGATCTGCTCGTCGAATTGAACGCTTTCTTCTTTCGCAGAGTATCGTTCTCCCACCAGACAGACATGAACGTCGTAGTCCCGTTTGACGAGCGATGCCGCGACGCGCGGCAGCATGTCCTGCCCTTTTCTCAGACAAATCTGTCCGATCGTCCCGATCAGCCGGGTGGAAGGAAGAAGCCCGAGTTCCCGATGCAGCGCACCGGTTCCTGGGCGGGGAGCAAACTTTTCGAGATCGATTCCATTCGGGATCACACGAATGCGCTCGATGTCGAAGAGATCCGACAGGTAGGCGTTGCGCGTTGCCTGGGAAACCGCGACGAGTCGAGTATTCGCGAAGAGATGCTTTTGTGCGGTGTAACTCAACTTCATGATGTCGCGTAGATGTCCCGAACAGGGAATCATCAATTCGCTGCAAAACGCGCCCGTGTATCGCGAGAGACTCAAACTGTTCGCATGCAAGAGATCGATCCGTTCGCTTTCGATGACCGATTGCAAAAGTCGAGAACTTCATCG
>DATKCB010000294.1:0-2840 GCA_035513495.1 Planctomycetaceae bacterium
TTCCAGCAGCTTTTCCTCGTTCTGCATCACGTACTTTTCGATCGGCGCCTCGGAGATTTTCGATTGCGAGCAGTAGTGGCAGTCCTCGGGACAAAGTCCGCTTTTGGCGTTTCTGAGGTAGTAGAGCTGCACCTGATTCCCGAAGTACCGCTGACGCACCCGCGATGTCGCCGCGAGCAGCGGCAACAATTGGCCGTCGGTCGAACCCAGGACTGCGAGCGCTTCCTCGCGGGAAAGGATTCCTCCCTCGAGAACCTTATCCGCCAGAGCATCCCAGTTCTCGACCGGAGTGGAAATCGTTGCCGACATATTCAAAACCTTCAAAATCGTTGAAAAGAGTCGCGTTTCGCCCGAAGCGAGCAGCCCAGTCTAACGCGAGCTCACGATCTTCGACAAGTGTAGGCAATTCGCCATCGCTGCGAGGCTCATCGACAAGTGTAGGCAATTCGCCATCGCTGCGAGGCTCATCGACAAGTGGTAAGACTTCAGCCAAGCGACGTAAGACGGGCTTGTAGCCCGTCCGGAACGGTCGAGAGTTATCTCGGACGGGCTGGAAGTCCGTCCTACGTTTCCGCCCCGCCATTCTGCTGAAGTGATACGACAAGTGTTTCAATCTTGGATTCGGGAATTGTGTCTGAGGTCTTCCGGCTTTAGAGTATCGGAACGATCATTTTTTGTGAAAGACTTTCCAAGGAAGACATCCATGTCAGACGTCACTCTCACCCTACGCCCGAATGGTCCCATCCTCGTCTCGGGACCGGTCACCCTCAAAGATACTCAGGGAAACA
Organism: Planctomycetaceae bacterium; assembly: GCA_035513495.1. Lineage (GTDB taxonomy): Bacteria > Planctomycetota > Planctomycetia > Planctomycetales > Planctomycetaceae > DATKCB01. The sequence continues at coordinate 789 of DATKCB010000294.1, forward strand.
GCTACGATCTCGCCGGCAAAGAAGCCATCGCGCTCTGCCGCTGCAGTCAAAGCCAGAACCGCCCGTTCTGCGACGGAACGCATAAGACGTGCGGCTTCGAAGGTCAGGAAACGGCACCGGCCGCTTAAGCGTCCGATTGGTGAGTGCTGCCTGATCCCGCAGTCCATCACGTCCCCGCTTCTCTGTTCTTCGAGGTGATACCATGTCACGCCCGCTCATCATCTGCCTGCTGATTTCGGTCTGTCTGAGTCCACCGACTTCGTTTGCTCAAAAGGCCGAACCTCAAGCAGCGACGAAACTGGAATCCGAACTCGAAAAACTCCAGCAGAAAATCGAGTCGCTGCGTCAAGCGGAACTCGCCGTCGAGAAAGACGGACTGACCCGCTCGCGCCGCTGGCTGATCTCCGACGTCGAAGTCTTCGCGAAAGCGGCCGAGTGGATCCTGCGGCACGACGAATTCTACAAACCGGACTACGTCCAGCAGACCGAACAGGTCCTCGCCGCCGGGATGATCCGGGCCGAACAATTCGCAGCCAGGGAGAACATCTGGGGAACGAGTCCCGGCAAGTCGATTCTGGGTTATTACTCCGAAGTCGACGGATCGGCCCAGCCGTACGCCCTCACACTGCCGAACAACTTCGATCCCGATCAACCGGGACGCTGGCCGCTGCACGTCGTCCTGCACGGACGGGCGGCGACCATGAACGAAGTCAACTTCATTGCGCGTCACGATGCCAAGCCTGCTCCCAAAGATCAGACCTGGATTCAACTCGACGTGTTCGGTCGGACGAACAACGCCTATCGCTGGAGCGGCGAGACCGACGTCTTCGAAGCGATTCGCAACGCGCAGCAACGATTTCGCATCGACGACAAACGAATCACGCTGCACGGGTTTTCGATGGGGGGAGCCGGAGCGTGGCATCTCGGCCTGCACCATCCCTCCAAGTGGTCTTCAGTCGGACCGGGAGCCGGATTCGTCGATACCTACAAGTATCAGAAGATGAAAGAGAAACTCCCCGACATCCAGCACCTCACGCTCGGCATCTACGACGCCGTCGATTACGCGCTGAATGCCGCCAACGTGCCCGTCTGCACGTATGGAGGAGAACTCGACGCGCAGCTCCTCGCCAGCACCACGACCGTCGATGCCGCGAAAGAGCTGGGAGTCGAGATCAAGCTGATCGTCGGGCCGAACATGGGACACAAGTTCGATCCGGTGAGTCAGCAGGAATTCATGAAGTTCCATCTGGCTGCGTCCGAAGCCGGACGTCCTACCTTCCCGGGGCTCAGAACGATCCGCTTCACGACCCGCACGCTCAAATACAACCGCTGCGAATGGCTCACAATCGAAGAACTGATCGAGCAGTATCAGCCGACCACCGTCGAGGGAACCATTGAGGATGATCAGGTTCATCTGACAACCGAGAACGTCGCCGCACTGAAACTGTCGCGGGACATCGCCCGCACCGCCACCATCGACGGGAAGGTCCTCCCGCTCGCCGACGCCGCCGACAATCTCCTGCCGGACGTGCTCTACGTGCGGGAAGAGGGCGAATGGTCGCTGGTCGATTACGACCAGACGCGACGCTTCGATGCGAATCCCGGTCCGCGAAAACGCCACGAGCTGCAAGGCCCGATCGACGACGCCTTCATGGATTCGTTTGTCTGCGTGCGCGGCACCGGCGCTCCCTGGTCGAAAAATCAACAAGCCTGGTCCGAGTTCGTACTCGCCCGGTTCGAGCGGGAATTCGACAAATGGCTGCGGGGAAAAATCCGGATCGTCAACGACAAGGACGTCACGCAGGAGATGATCGGCAAAAGCCACCTGATTCTGTTCGGCGACCCCGGCTCGAACTCAGTGATCGCCCAGGTGCTGGAGGAACTGCCGGTCTCGTGGACGAAAACCGAAATCATCGCCAACGGACAAACCCACGACGTCAATACGCGGGGACTCGCGATGATCTACCCCAATCCTCTCAACCGCAGACGCTACGTCGTGATCAATTCGGGTCACACATTCCACGAAGAACAGTTCAAAGCCTCGAACGCCCA
>DATKCB010000295.1:0-8330 GCA_035513495.1 Planctomycetaceae bacterium
CGAAACGGTTCCAGTTCTGGTCTTGTCCGAGGCGGACATGGAACAGACCGAACTCGCCGGCTATTGTTTTCTGTGGGGACGAGGTACAGTCGCGCTCCCGCTGGGATACGGTGCGCTGTACAACCACTCGATCACTCCGAATGCCGAGTATGTCGATCGCTCTCCGCGCACCAAAGTCTTCCGTGCCCTGCGCGAGATCGCTCCCGGCGAAGAGATCACCATCAACTACAACGGAACCCCCGACGACGATTCGCCGGTCGGATTTGAAGTGATTTGATCGCAAGCTCAATCAATTCGCCGTCTTGATGAGGCTTTCCGCGAGAGCCAGTGCACCGTGCAGCACCACTTCTTCCCCCAGCGCCGACCGTTCGATCGAGAAGGAACCCTTGAGCGGAGGAAACAGATATTTCTCGACGGAATGCCGGACCGGTTCGAGAAACAGCTCGTCCGGCATCAGTGAGACGCCCCCGCCGATCACGACCATATTCGGAGCGATCAACGCGGCCATCTGGGCGATTGCCCAGCCCAACGTCCGGCAGGCGTCGCCGAGAACGCGGACAGCCAGGCCGTTCCCCTCTCCGGCGAACTCCGCGATTTGTCGGGCCGAGAGCGGTTCGGACGCAGCGTTCTGGGCGGCGAGCAGTTCGAAGGCTTCAGGATCATCAGGGCTGTCGCGGATCAATTGTTCCAGCCGCCGCTCGATTCCCCGTCCGCTCGAATACGATTCGACGATGTCGTGAGGCGATTCCGCCTGCAGTCCGGGACGCAGATGCCCGATCTCGGCGACGGCGGGACGATCCTGACCGTGGAGCTTACCATCGATGACGAGTCCTCCGCCAACGCCCGTCCCGACGGTGATGAAAAAGACGGTCCGAGCGCCTTTTCCAGCCCCCCAGGTTGCTTCCGCCAGCGCGGCCGCATCGCAGTCGTTGGAAAGACGCGTGGGGAGGGCGAACGAATCTCGACACCACTTGCCGAGCGGAAAACTGTCCCAACCTGCGACCTGATGGGAGGTCGTGACGATGCCGGTCGCGATGTCGATCGGTCCGCCGAAACCGATGCCGATCGCTGCGACAGAATATTTTGCTTTCAGGAGGGGGACGATCTCGAGCAGTTGTCGCCGGATTCCCTCCGCACCCGCGCTCGAATCGACGGTCGCCCGTACGGTCTCGGCGATCGATCCGCCGCTGCCGACGGCGACTTGAAGTTTCGTGCCTCCGATTTCAATTCCCAGAAACATGATCGCGTTGTCTCTTTCAAACGATTTCAAGGAAAAAAGTGTTGCTCACCCACAGTGTCGGGATTCAACAAATGTTCGCAACACCGGCGGATCGAATCTGGATCATTCTGTTCGCAGGCGGATTGCAGTCGTTCGAGCCATTCGACCTGACGGATCGAGATGGGAATCAGCGAATCGACCGGAGGAATTTCGGGGACGAGCAGGACGATCATCGCGGCGATGAGTTCTTCGAGGCCGGTCTCGTTCAGCGACGAGACCAGAATCGTACCGTCCCCGAGAACCCGGTCGGAGTGAACCGGAAGATCGGCTTTGTGGCCGATTCGGAGAAATCGCGGACAGTTCTGCAAACAGTCCTCTTCCGCAGGAGCCGGCGGGCGGGAGACGTCCACCAGAAACAGAACCAGATCGGCACCGGCAATTTCGGCCAGCGACTTTTCGATACCCAGAGATTCCAGCGGTTCGGCGTGCGTTCTGATTCCGGCGGTGTCCGAAAGTTCGAACGGCCAGCCCTCGAAGGCGCACAGCGTACGAACGATATCGCGGGTCGTTCCGGGACGGTCGTGAACGATCGCCCGCTCGAAACCCGCCAGTCGGTTCAGGAGCGACGATTTACCTACATTCGGTTGACCGGCCAGAATCACCCGAAACGGGATCGTCAAATGGAGTCCGAACGATCGCCATGCGAGCATCTGCTTCCAACGCTCGACCCAGCTTCGGCTCCGCTCGTCGTGCCAGCCGGTGGAATCAAGTTCGGTTCTCAGTTCATTCAGAGCTTCGACAAAACGTTGCGGTGTGTGACGCAGCAGCGTCTCTGTCGTCTTCCAAGTGGCAGCCAGGGCGAGGGCTTCCCGATGTTCGACGACGGGAAACGGCTCGTCCTGAGCGAAGAATTCCTTCCAACCTGAAGTATCCCAGCCCCGTTCGCGGAGCGAATTCAGAATTCTTGCGACCGCCGCGTAGCCACCGTGACAATGCAATTCCCAGTCTCGTTTGCCGAGTCTCCCCAAGACGACTTCCTCTGACGGAGTTTCCCCCCAGAAGCCGAACCAGAGCCTGCGGATCGGTTGCTCGGACAGCGGCAAATTGGCGGCGGGTGCGAATCCGGCACGTTCGATCTGTTCTGAGGAACCTCGCAGGCGAATCGTCGCGACGGCACCTCTTCCGGCGGGAGTCAACATCGCGGCCCGACATCGCTCGTTCGTGATTTCATTCACCAAACTCTCAAAAGCCTCCGACTTTTCCGGGAGCCGGCTTGACCGGAGGTTTCACAGATTTTGATTCTTTGGCGGCGAGACCGAACGTATTGGGATCGATCCCGAGAGGCCCGGGGAGCATCGAGTGCGCGCGGGACTTTTCATCGAGCAGAAAATTCGAGACGGCGATTTTTCCTCGTTCGGGATACCCCGATTTCATGATCACTCCCTCGGGACCTGTCAGAGCCTTTCGAATGCGGTTTTCACCCCAGACATGCATCCAGTCTTTCGCGAAATCCTGAGCGGGACTTCCCCGTTCGGGATCGCGAAAATAGCAGGACAACAGCGGTGAATACCCATTCGACTTTTCCCACCAGAACAGGTTGTTCGGATCGCTCCAATTTCTGTCGGCGGCGAGGAACGTCGCACGAGGCGCCTCTTGAGCAGCGGGGAAGGGGGGCGCGATCACGTTGTTCCGCCAGAAAAAGTAACCGGCGGGTGAGTCGGATTCGGCGGGAGCATTCGCAATCTGCACGATCGCTTCGGAAGACGCGAACGTCGATGAACCGACATCGAATGTTGTCGGCTCCGCGTTCGACAGTTCCAGCAGCAGCGCGGGACCGGTGGATGTGATGAGACAGTTCTTCAGCGAGACCAGACTTCCCCCCGGATGCAACTCCAGCGCGGTTTCACCCGTATGCATGAACGTCGACTCGATTTTCAATACGTGCCCGTGGAGCGACGAGGGAGATGTGGAACGCGACTGAGTTCCGGCGGTCTCCCAACGAATCAATCCGCGATACGATTCGTTTTCGACCGTACAACCGAGCAATTCGCATCCTTCGACGAACAGGCTGCCGTGCTCGACGCTGACGGCCCAGTTCGGGAGCGGTTCTTTCGTCCGGTTGGGTAACGCGAGATGAATGTTTTTCAGCCGGAGCGATCCATTCCGAACGGAAATCATCGCTTCGCCCGGTTCTCTCGGATGGGGTTCCAGCACGAACGATTTGTCCACACCCTCGGCAAATTCCAGCGTCAGCGATTTTCCTTCCACGACGATCGGAGACTGCGCGCGAATCGATTTCCCCGAGAGCACAAATCGCGTTCCGCTCTCCCAGTCGGTTTTTCGCAGTTCTTCGGCAAGATCGACGCGGCTCAAATCGATGTTGACGGTCTTTGAGATCGTCAGTGCGGGGACCTGCTCGGTTCTCAATCGCGCAAATCCCTGGGCGTCCCGCACGGCATTCGTGACGGGCTGCGACAACTGATCGGTGGGACAGCCGACATTTTCCGAAGCGAGCGCTGACTCGGTACGAGAAAGTGCGGAAACTGACCACTCGTCGGGAATCAGCGCGATCCCGTCGCTCTTTGCCGACTCCGGCCAGTGATTGGAATACTGAAATCTCGGGGTGGGAGTGAGACTCCAGAACCGGAACCAGTCTTCCTTCGTTTCGACGGGTTTCGCACTGCTCCGTCCGGTTTCGATCAATCGTTTCCAGCCGAGGACTTTGAGTTCGTCCTGCTCCCATCGGAGATTGATCGCCGCCACGTCGGTCGATTGCGGACTGGGATGCATCGGCCAATCGACCAATTCCAAAAGCGGTCGATTGTGTTCTCCGCGAGCGGCGAGAATCGTCGAGTCGGTCTGGATGAACACCGGCGCGGGATTGCTCGAATCGGCTCCGGGATCGATCCTGAGGATGGAATGATTCGAGACCAGCGTGGAGCGCACCAGACGCAGCGACCGCGAATCCTCCGCCAGTTTGGTTGTGGTTTTCGGACCGCCCATCGTACCCGTCAATCGGAACGTGGGAGCGGAACCGCTCAGCAGCAGTGAATTGGTGATGACCGTTTCAAATGACGCTCGATCCTGAGACAACGTGGTCAGATTTCCGCGAACCGTCGTCCTGTCGAGCAGGACTCGGGGGACGTGGCCTGACTCACCGTTCCCGCTCAGGTGGATGGCGGTCACCGAATGCGCAGTTTCACCCAGAAGTGAGATCGAACAATTGCGGAAATACAGGTTACCGTCACTGAGATGCAGCAGATTCAGCTTGCTCTGCGAACCGGGAGGTAATTGATGTCCGACCGCGACCAGATGCACGCCCGACATCAGCAGCGAACATCCTTTCAATCTCCAGAGCGTTTCCGAAGGCTGATCCCGGTCCGCACGAAGCAGGATGACCGGTTGTTGATCGTCGAATCCCGTGATCATCAACTGCTTTCCGGACAATTCTGATGCGGGGAGCACGAACGGTCCAGGCCCGAGCAGTTGCAGATGGCAGGCTCCGGGAGGCAAATCCTTCAGTGCTTCTTCGAGCGTGTCAAATTCTCCGCTTCGGCTTTTCCAGACACCGACCGTTCTCAACTGGGGTTTCCAGCCGAGGTCCATCTGTCCGGCTTCTTTCGCGGAGGGAATCTCAAAAGCCCAGTCGGGGAGCGGTTTGTCATTTTTCCCGAGCAACAGCGGTACGCTCGATCGAGGTCCGCGCTGTCGATTCGGTGCGTTCGAGTTCTGGAGATTCGCGGCCAGGGGTTTCTTCTGCTCCGGTTCGGCTTGCTTTTCCTTCTCGCCAGCCGCCTGGTTCACAGGGAGTCCATCGGTCGCTTTTCCGGAACCGGTCTGTTGGGATTCGAGCAGTTTTCTCTCCCGCTCCCGCAACGATTCGTCCGAGAGTTTCATCTCGCCGGGGTCGATCCCCGAGGCGAGTGAACGGGCGATGTACACAATCAACAGCAGGACCGCGATGACCCCGGCAGCGGCAGCCAGATACTTCAGCGGTTCCAGCTTTCCTCCCGTCTCCTGTGCCTGATCTTTCGCCCCCGATTTCTGTTTTGTTGCGTTGACTTTGGGAGGGAGTTTCTGCTGCGGCGATGCTGCCAACGGCCGCGTTTTCGCCGGCAAGTCGGAACGGGTGCCGGAGTAATTGGGAGCTTGCGCCAAACCCGCGTGCGAGTCGCCCTCGGAATGTGCGAGCGCGGCCATGACGTCCTGGCTGACCTGCGGTCGGTGGAAGTTCACGTTCGCCAGATCGTCCAGGAGTTCCTGAGGTGTCTGGTAACGATTCTCTTTATCTTTCGCCATGAGTCGCATAATCATGTTGGCGATCGACTCAGGGATTTCCGGATTTTCATCCCTCGGATTGGGAATCGGACCTGCGGCGTGCGCGCGGAGTTTGTTGGTCACGCTCCCTTCGTAATACGGAACGTGACCGACCAGCATCTGATACCAGGTGCAGCCGAGGGAGTAGAGGTCGCTGCGAATGTCGGCGTCGCGCGAGTTCCTCGCTTGCTCGGGGGCCATGTAATCGACAGTCCCGACTGTCGTCCCTTCGCGGGTGATGCTCGTGTCGAGCGACTCGTCGACCGAACGAGCCAGTCCCAAGTCGGTCACCTTGATGACACCGTCCTTGCGAATCATCAGGTTGGAAGGTTTGATGTCTCGATGAATGATGTTTTGATCGTACGCGTGCTGTAAAGCCGAGGCGACTTGTTTGATAATTTCGCTGGCACGTTTGACCGGCAATCGTTCGCGCGACTGGATCAGCTTGTCGACATCGGTCCCGTCGATATACTCCAGCGCGATGTAGAGAAAATCGTCGATTTCGTCGGCTTCGTACACGCGCACGATGTTCTCGTGTTCAAGCTTGGAGGCCGACATCGCTTCCGCGCGAAACCTCTGGATCAGCGTCTCGTTGAAGGTGGAACTGATCGGCAGCAGCTTCAGAGCCACCATCCGGTTCGTTTTCTCGTCCTTAGCCAGGAAGACCGTCCCCATCCCTCCCGAGCCGAGTTTACGCACGAGCTGATACTTTCCGAGTTGCTTCGGAATCTTCTGTTTGCCGGAATCTGGTTTTTGAGAGTTGGAAGACGACACGAATACATCTCGAAAAAACAGACAGACTCAGAAATACAAAGAAATGGCACGGACTGGTACCATCTCGCATGAATCAGATCTTAACTCACTCTCAGTATAATCCCACCCCGATCCAATGGCTAAAAAAAACGCTCCAATTCGCGGGAGATAAACCTCGAAAACGCCTTCATTCAGGTCGGATCGTTCCGATCGGAACCGGGTTAAGCTCTCACAGGACAGCGATTTGGGAGGGGGGCCGCCTTTTCGGGTGATGAGTTTCAAGATTCGAGGTATCCGATCCGATCCGCCAGCTTGGTCGCACGGTAAGTGAGGCAGTTTCGGAAGCTCTCCCATGGACACCTCGAACTCCCGGAGGATTTCCGGAGACCGTCACGCGCAGAGGTCGGGTCTCCCTCTCACTCCATCGACTCGGGAACAGGTTTCAATTCCTCGAGCGGAGCATCGATCAATTTCAGAATTTCGGCGTTCGTTTTTTCGTCGGTCGCGCGAAAGTGGTCGTCGGGGTTTTTCTTGAGTGCCCACAACAGTCCCCGCGCGACCATGTCGAGATACCCGGGCTGGGCCATCGTTACGTTGTAGTGACCGATCGTCGTGCCGAAGACGCGACACTTCCCGTACTCGTTGGTCCAGATGCAGGTTTGGGGCTGGTTGTCTGAAATTCGCCGTGCCTGTCCCAAAGGAGTTGCCTTGGGAAAGAGCTTGATCGAATGATACAGCTCTCCCTTCGGGGCTTCCCAGTTGTCGGGGAGCAGTTTCATGATCGGATGCTCGGGCTGAAGATTCTCGACCTTGTACGCGAAATGAGGACCGTGATTGGGTGATTGCAGACCGACAAACTCAAACCACTGGTCGCCTCCCGTCCGGTAGCTGTGCATCGCGCAATGAATCAGGACCGCGGGGGTCCCTTCGCGGTGCGGTTTCAGAATCCGTTCGACCCACGCGGGATCTTTTGCATCAGAAAAGCATTCGTTATGCACTACGATGTCGAATCCCCTGGCCCAGTTCTCATCCCTGTAAAGCGGAATTTCGGTGTCCGTCGTTGTTCCTCCTTGATGCACGACGGTCCAGACGACGTTTGCCCGTGCGGAAATTCCTCGTGTGAGGATCAGCTTCTGCCGCGAGTAATCGTGACAGCAACCCCCCGTCACCAGCAGCGCTCGAATCGGTTTTTCGGCTGGTTTCGGCTGAGCGGCGGATTCCACCAAGGGGACGAGCATCAGGATCAGACAGATCAAAGACGACGTTGTGCGCATGGAATTATCTTTCGATGTGGTCGCGTGTTGTGAACACGATCTGAAAAGCCACGAGGGAAGAGATCAATTTACAAATCGCGTCGAGTACAAGCAACCGACACTTCGACGAACGCTCGCCGATCCGAACCATCAGGCGATCAATCGCGTTGTGCGGCCTTGCATCGGTTGCGATCCGGATAATCGGTACAGCCCCAACTCGCCAAATGGCGCAATTGTTCTGCCTTCACGGCCAAGCCGTTCGTCTGCTTGAAAATTGCTTGTCACTGGCCGATGAGTATGTCAGACTGTGCAGATACCGTTTTCACTGACCGGAAACGATTTGAGAATCCCTCATTCTCTTGAGGCTGGAGCGTATACGATGTGTCGTTTGTTTCAGATTTGCCTGGCGATTTGCGGATATGCGGCTTCAGCGGAAGCCCAGGGTTTGCTCTGGAACCTCCCCGAGGACGGGACATTGATCCGTTTTTCGGGCGAGTACGTCCAGACCGACTCTCAACTCGGCACGGGTAACACCGACGTCACTTCCACCTGGTCGCGCGAACTGACGATTAAATCGGTGGGAAAAGCCGAAGAGATGTATCAGGGCCAGCCGACAGCATGCCGCTGGATCGAATTCAAACTGGTCGACGGCAAAAAGAATCCCGACCTGATTCCCGGTCCGGCCGGAGTTCGAATCTACAAGGTTTTAATCCCGGAAGAATCGATCACCGGCAAACTTTACAACGAGAATAACATTCATAATGCGATGATTCCGGTCGTTCGCGGAT
>DATKCB010000296.1:0-6433 GCA_035513495.1 Planctomycetaceae bacterium
GGCCCGTGTCCCGAAATCGAGGAACCGGGCTGGTACTGCGATCACTGCGATGACACCTGGCCGACCGACGAGAAATTTTTCAAGGAGATCGCGACGATCGTCAAGAAGGGACCGCACCGCAAGGCCTTGTATCGGCAGGCCGACGACATCTGGGAACCTCTCGGAGAACCGGACGACTGGGAAAAGGTTGTCACCGAGAATGAGGAACCGCTGAAGGAGGGGAGCGAATTGTTTTGATTGGAAAGATCCTCTCACCGACCTGACGGTCGGTGCTATTTCCTTTCGCCACGTCATGACCGGGATCTGAGAATTTCTCGAACGGGAAAATGTTCCCGTTCTACGGCTGAAGGATTATCTTTCTCATTTCTTCCCAAGCGATCGCTGCCGGGCGAAAAACTCGCGGAGCAGCGATTGGGATTCATCTTTCAGGACGCCTCCCAGGACCGTGCAGCGGTGGTTGAGACGGTCGTCCTCGGTGATCTGGTAGAGCGTGTGGCAGGCACCGCCCTTCGGGTCGGTGGTTCCGTAGATGACCGTCGGGATGCGGGCCTGCACGATCGCTCCTGCGCACATCGGACACGGTTCGAGCGTGACGTAGAGCGTGCAGTCGAGCAGTCTCCACGAACCGAGCGACTCGGCGGCTTGCGTTATGGCGATCATCTCGGCGTGGGCGGTCGGGTCGTTCAGGGTTTCGCGCTGATTGTAGCCCTCACCGATGATCCGATTTTCGTAGACGATCACCGCACCGACCGGGACTTCGTTCTGATCGAACGCGAGTTGCGCCTGCAATAGTGCTCGATGCATCCAAGGGGCATGCGGCTGGAGAGGGTTTTCGAGTTGATTCACGGAAGTTTGTTTTCTGGAGCACGAGCGGGTTGGGCCGGTTTCGCGGCGGGAACTGGTCCGGGCATTACCGGAAAAGACCGGTATCGGTCGTGATAGGTGTGGACTTGCAGTCCCATCTGTCGCAACCTGTCCTTGACCACCATTTTATCAGAAGTGTTCCGGGATTGAGACACGAGCGGGATCAACAGACACGCCAGCAAGACCGCCAGGCAGCATACCACGACGACCTCCGTTCGCATGATTCCGCGACGTGGCGGGCAACTCATCGGTCTGATCCTGCCGTGGTACATTATTTTCAAATCACCGAAACGAAATAAATTCTGCACCCTATTGTGGGCCGAAGGCGCGACTTTTTCTACAGAAGTTCGCTTCTCGACTTGAGTTGAGGGAAGTAAAAACGGATATTGAAGTCGCGATCGCAGCCAGAACCCCTTCGTCTGACCCACTTTTTTCACCGAGACAACACAAATCATGCACGAACGAGAGCTCCACGACGGAAGAAAAGACGGATTACTGCCTTTGGAGAGTCTCGACCTCGGATCGATCGGATCGTTTCGGGATTTGCTGCGTGCCATGTCGAAAACGGCCTTTGCAGGACGCAATCTCGGTGAAGCGTTCAACGTGATGCTGGAAATGATTCGCGACTCCGACGCCCGCGTCGTGATGACCATCACCGGCGCGATGACCGTCGCCAAGCAAGGAAAAATCGTGTGCGACCTGATCGATCGCGGGATCGTGCATGCGGTCATTGCGACGGGAGCTTTGATGGCGCACGGATTGACCGAGTCGATCGGTCTGGCCCACTATCGGTACAATCCGAAAGATAACGATAAGGCGCTGTACGAAAAGGGGTATAACCGCATCTACGACACGCTGGAGATGGAAGAGAATCTGAACAGCGTCGAACGGTTGATGTCGCACGTGCTCGATCACGCTGAACCGGAAGACGGCGTCTGGAGTTCGGCGCGGCTCTGCCGGGAGATCGGACGAGTTTTGCACAATCAGAACGAAGGTCCCGGGATTCTCAAAAGCGCGTTCGAACGAAACGTGCCGGTCTTCATTCCCGCATTTACCGACAGCGAACTCGGTCTTGATGTCTCGACCTGGGCCATGGGAAAAGCGGTTGCGGCGTCGGGGAAGAACCCCGCCGAGATGACTCCGGAGGAAATCTATAAAACCGTCCCACCGTTCAATCCGTTTTACGATCTGCAAGAGTACGCCCGCTTCATCGGTTCATCGGATCGCGTCGGCATACTCACGATCGGAGGAGGCGTCCCTCGCAACTGGGCGCAGCAGGTCGCTCCGTATTACGACATCACGAATCATCGGATCGGCACGAAGTTCGCTCCACCACGCTATCGGTACGGTGTCCGCATTTGCCCCGAGCCGGTCCATTGGGGCGGACTATCGGGCTGCACGTATTCGGAAGGCGTGAGCTGGGGAAAGTTTCTGCCGATTGATGAAGGGGGGCGATTCGCGGAAGTTTATGCCGACGCGACCGTTGTGTTGCCGCTGCTGGTCAAAGCGGTGTTCGAGGAACTCGATTCGCAAGGGAAGGGGACCGCGTGAGCGCATCACTTCCGCTGTTCGTCTTCGGAACGCTCCGCTCGGGACAATGCAATCACGACCTGCTGCGGGGACGTTACGAAAAGCGGCTGCAGGCGAGACTGTTCGGTTACGAACGAGTCGGTCCGCTGATGATTGCACGCCGGGAATCGGGATTTGTGCTGGGGGAACTGTTTTTTCTGCCGAGCGATTTCTCCGCAGAAATCATCGCCGACTGCGACGCACTCGAAATGCTGCCACCAGGAGAAACTCGCGGTGAGTGGTACGAACGAAAAGTCGTGGCGGTCTCGACCCCCGAAGGGGAATTCGAAGCCTGGGCGTACGTCCGGCCGGAATGAACATGCCTCGCGAAGCTCACAGCAGTTGCATGCGTTTGCGGAGGATCCATTCGACAGTTAGCAGCGTCAGGATCAGGACGAACAGTTCCCAGCGGTTCCAGAGGGGGAGGGGGTTGAGGGATTCCAGCAGAATCTTCTGACCGGGGGGCAACAGGCGGGGAATCTGCTCGGCCTCGGCAATCGAAAAGTATTGTCCACCCGAGTCTTTCGCTGCCTGCTCGAGTTCTTTTCGGTTCAGGTTTCGATCGGTCATTTCGCGACGTGCGGAATTGATCCGGAACTCGCGCGAGACTCGCACAGCGTCACCCGGCAGGAGATACTCGACCCGGTAGTTACCCAGCGGAAGCGATTCCAGTGCGCCGAGAAACAGTTCCGGATGATCGGGTGAGGGAGCCAGTTGCTGTTCGAAAGATCTCGTTCCGGTAATCGTCACGCGAGCCTGGGTGGTCTCTTGCGGCCGGGGAATGCGCAGTCGGACGTTGACCGGTTCACCCTGCCGATACATCCTGCGGTCGGTGGTCAGTTCGATTCCGCGTTCGTTACTGGGCGTGCGCGTGAGATAGCGAAACGTCTGCAGCCAGTACTTTCCGTAGTAGCGATCCCCCACAAGAAAACGCAACCGCCACAATTCGTCGCTTGCATGAAACAGCACCTTCCCCGAGCCGAAACGCTGTTCGGCGATCAGCGGGAGATCGGGCCGCTCGGTTTCATGCGGAAACGAGACCGACAACCAGGAGATCGCCCCCGACTTCAGACGCGGCCAGGGATACATACGATACCAGGGGGGAAGATTCTCCCACAACTGCGACAGTTCGGGACCGCTGATTCCCCACTGAAACGCGGGAGTTCCCTGCAACCCGGCGATCGTCGGATGAGGGTGAAATCCCTCGCTCGTCCAGCGTCTCGGCCAGAGGAACTCCTCGCGATCGAGAATCACGGGGAGCAGATCGCCCAGAGGAGTCGCACCGTATGCTTGAGGATTGTATCTCGGACCCGCAATCAGAATCAGAGACTTCCCCTCTTTCTCGACATATTCGCGCAACAGTCCCAGCGCACCGGGGCCGAGATCTTCAGGATTGACGTCTCCGATCACGATCGTGTCGTACGAGAGTATCTGTTCGCGCCGGATGGGAAACCGTCCCGCCAGTGCTTGCCCCGAACGATCCTGCAGGGCCTGCCGCACATCTCCTTCGAACAGGACGGTGTGGAGTTCCACACCCGATTCCCGTTCAAGAAATTCCTTCAAATAGCGGTATTCGTACCTCGGCGCACTTTCGACGAGCAGTGTCTTGAGCGGTTGATCGCGGACGTAAACCGAGCGGATCAATGCATTATTATCGAGATCCGATTCACCGGTGACCGGCACGACCTCGATCCGCAATCCCAGTTCACCCGTCCGGTCAGGCTGCCATTCGAGACGATAGGGTGCTGTTCCCGGTTTTTCCGGAAGCGTGATCGTCTCGGAAATCAGAACTTCCTCGCTCCGCTCGAGAATCACGCGAATCTGAGTGGTCTGCTGTTCGAACCCGATCGTCGTCAAAAAACATTCGAAGACGACGGGGTCACCCAGAAAAGCGGTCTCGGGGCGTTGCACGTCGCTGAGTTCGACATCTTTGGTGGCCCGCGCAGTTCCGATACCCGCCGGCCATAACGAGGCCCGCTGGTTGCGCAGTGCGGAGACCGCTTCGCTGAGATTTCCCGTCTTTCCGCGCTCGTCTCCCGTGGCGATGCCGTCGCTGAGCAGGATCAACGCTGCGGGAGGAGTCCCTTTCATTTGCTCCAAGAGGGACATGACCGAAGGCCCGGGCAGCGTCTGCTCTCCGTTCGCAGGCAGCCCCTCGATTGCGGAGAGGAGCTGATCCCAGTCTTTGCCGGTCGAAGAATCGGCTTGCCCGATCTGACGGATCTCCTCGTCGAACGCATAAACCCTGATTTTATACGAAGCGAGCAGTTCCTTTAAAAAACTTGCGTTTTCTTTGAGCAGCAGCGATTTCGCCAGATTCGAGCGGGTAAATTCGGAGATTCCCAGAGCCGCCAGAGTCTCTTTCATCCGGGTTTCTTCGCGCGAGTCGTATTCGTCGCTGAGCGACATACTTTCGGACGTGTCGGCCAGAATCACGATGATCGGCTTGACGGTTCGATTGACCGACAGAACGGGTTGAAACAGCGCAAATAACACGAGGCCGTATGCGACGCAGCGCAGGGCGATCAACAATATCTGCTTTTTTCGAGAGTGATTTCGCGAATCGCGGCGAAGAATCCCGATCAGTCCGACGCCGATCAAAATCGCGACCACGCCTCCCAGCCAGTCCGGAATCCAGCTCGGCCACGGAGCCTCCCACAAGATGCGCCAGGCGGTTCCCTCCCCACGGGTGGTGTCGGGTATCCCCAGGTATCGTTGAAGCCAGATGGGCACGGTACAGGCTGTCTCCCCAAAACGACCGGTTGGTACGGAACTTCGCCCTCCGGGTCTCCGATCAGCATAGCAGACCTCCCTGCGGAGTGAAAATCGGAGACGCCTGACTTGCAATTCTCGCCACAATCAAAATAATAGTCGATTCGCTCGACGCAGAGCGACTCCCACCGGCCGAACAGCGGCCCGCGGAGTGTTCGACGCCCTCGCTCATTCAGAGACGGGGCGAATTTCCATTCGAACCGATACCAGGAACACCACTCGATGCCGACTCTTTCCAAAACCGATCTGAGAAAACTCCGCAAAAAGCGCGCACGTCTTAAAAAGAAGGTGAAATGTCGCTTTTGCCCCGATGGTAAGCCCGTTCGCCCGGTTTACATCGACTACAAAAACATTGCAGAACTCAAACAACTGATCGACCGCGAAGGTAAAATTCTCCCCCGCCGCCGCACCGGTACGGTCGCCCTGTACCAGCGAGCCGTCCGGCAGGCTGTCCTGAGAGCACGCTTCATCGGAATGCTGCCATTCGTTTCGGTCGATTGATCTCAAATCATCCGGTCGCTGAAAAACTCGAATCATCACAGCCGCGGGATCGCCCCGCGGCTGTTTTCGTAACGAAATTGTTGAATCGAACCCGACTCACGAAAGATTGACGACTTTCGTCTGCTTCAACCGCAATTGACCGCACGCCGCGTCGATATCGGCTCCTTTTCGCTTACGGACGGTCGCCGGGATTCCGAACTGTTCCAGGATCTCGACGAACTGCCGCGTGCGGGGAGCGGTCGGTTCGACGAAATCCAGTTCTTCGACTTCGTTCATCGGAATCAGGTTGACGTGCGAGATGCGGTCTTTCAGCAGATGCCCCAGTTCGCGGGCCTGCTCGGGGGCGTCGTTGACTCCGGAGAGCAGGACGTATTCGTAGGTCACGCGTCGGCCGGTTTGAGCAAAAAATTCGTCCGCCGCATCGAGGATCGCAGAGATCCCGATTTTGTCGTTGACGGGGACGAGACGGGTTCGCAGTTCGTCATTGGGAGCGTGCAGCGAAATCGCGAGGTTGAACGCCTTGCCCAGGTTCGCGAACTCGCGGATCTTTTCGGGGAGTCCGACCGTCGAGACGGTGATCCGACGTGCTCCGATTCCCATGCCTCCTTTTTCGTTGAGCGTTTCGAGCGTGGGGATAAGCTGGTCGAGATTGGCGAGCGGTTCGCCGATCCCCATCACGACGACGTTGGTGATCCGCTCGTTCGGATCGGTCATCAGGCGATCGAGA
>DATKCB010000297.1:0-5239 GCA_035513495.1 Planctomycetaceae bacterium
TTCAATCGTTTCACAATGCGCGCTCCATGGTGGTGGAGGATGAGTCGTACAATATCTGGAAAACGATAGTTCCCTCGACGATGGCCTGCCGGGCAGCGGAAAATCATTTCTGGATCTCCGCGAACAACAGTACGGCCAGCGTTTCCCGCTGGCCGAGCTTTGCCGTACGTCCGGACGGCCAAATCGTCGGGAAGCTCAAACTGCACCGTCCGGGTGTATTGATCACCGATATGGATCTCGACCCCAACTTCTTTGATGCACCCGCTCCGTGGCGAAAGACGGCCATCGCCGGTCGCTTACATTCGGGTCGACTGACCCATGATCCGCGCTCGCGAGAAACTCGGAGTCTTTAGGCCACTCGACGAAGAAGCAACTGCGCGAACTCGATCGCTCTGGATTTCATGACTGACCTCTCAAACCTGCCGCGAACGCGAGAGATTCTGAATCAAGGCCGCGAAGAGGGTTTGCACCTGGGGGTGCAAATCTACGTCTCGCTCAACGGCGATGTCGTCGCCGATACGGGTGTGGGAGAATCGCAGCCGGGAGTCTCAATGACCTCCGAAACATTCAATCTGTGGCTGTCTGCCGGAAAACCGCTGACAGCGTTCGCAATCGCACGACTGAAAGAGCAGGGAAGGCTCGATTACGACGATCCTCTCGGCACTCATCTTCCCGAATGGAATTCTGCTGGACAACCTGCCGTGACTCTGCGGCAACTGCTCACGCATCAGGCGGGGTTTCCCAATCGCGAACTGGGATGGCCCGAACTCGGCTGGGATCGGATTCTCGAACAGCTCGTTGAGATTCCGATTCCGAAGGAGAACGCAACGTCGGGACGCTCCAGGTACGTTCAGGCCGCAACGTGGTTTCTGCTGGGAGAAATTGTCATCCGATGCCGGACGGCGTGTGATGTCCGGATCGAAACGCGAAACGTCACCAACCTGAGCGGTTCCGTCGAGTTGGCCGAAACTGTTGCCGACTGCCCGAAATGCCGGAGGTCTTTTTTTCCCTCAGCGGGTGGCGGTGGGATTCGATAGTCGCGATGCGCAACATCGAATGGTGAAACACGCAGAAATCCAAATTATTTCCCGAACTACTTTAAAACCGATCAAATCTCCCGGGTTTCGCCTGAACTTGAGAACTTGATGTCTTTCAAAAAGCTCAAGTTCTAAAACCCCGGAGAATTTTGAACAACGTCAACGCGAATTGTGAAACAAGCTCGCGGATCGCTCTTTGGCAATTCGAAGATCAGTTTGGCCACAGCCGCTCCCGGTCTGGCAAGGCGTGGCCGCGAGATGCACGATAAGTCACAAAGCTGGATCCGATCCCTACATCATACATCCTGCTCTCACCCCAAGAGTTCAGCGACCAGATCGCGATCGTCGAGCAGGTGCATCGGACGCTGGTTGTAGTCCGGGATGGTGATGGACGGATCGATGCCGAGGTGGCGGTACAGATTTGACTGGACGTTGCCCGGCGTGTAGGGACGACCCAACGCTTGCCCCCCGTGGGAGTCGGTCTGGCCGATCGTTTGACCGACCCGGAAACCGCCCCCCGCGAGTACCGCGGCACCCGCTTCAGGCCAGTGATCGCGGCCGTCTCCCCGCGAAATGCGCGGAGCGCGGCCGAATTCACCCCACAGCACGACCGCGACGTCCTTGTCCAGACCACGCTCGTGCAGGTCGCTGACGAGTGCGTGGAATCCGCGATCGAGTTGAGGCAACTGCGTGCGCATGTCGATGAAATTCTTTTCGTGGGTGTCCCAGTCTCCGACTTTGAGCGTCACGACCGAGACACCCGCCTCGACCAACCGCCGCGCGATCAGGAAGTTCTCGCAGAACTTGCCGTACCGCTCATGCGTCTCGGGCGATTCCTGCGACACGTCGAACGCATCGCGGGCATGGGGGGACGCCACGATCTCCAGCGCCTGTTGCGTGAAGGAGTCGATTCCCGACATCGACTCGATCGTTTCGTACGCGCGATGCAAGCTGTCGAACTCGCGGATCAACCGCTTCCGGTCGCTCAAACGCTCGCGCGTTACGCCTCGCGCGAGGCTCAGATTATCCAGCCCTTCGGAACGAGGGGCGAACGGACGGTGCGACGCTCCGAGATAGAGTGGTGCTTCGTAATCGTAGAGTCCCGGGGGCTCGTAATTCAGGCTGACGTACGGGGGCAAGCCGTTCTGACTCTGCTGCAGGTAACTTACGATTGACCCGAACGCGGGCCGTTTGCCGCGATCCGGCGAACCGGTGATGATGTAGTGCGGAGTGTGGTCCCCCAGATCGTTCGACTTGATTCCACGGACGATCGCCAGCTTATCCATGTCGCCCGCCAGCAGCGGCATGTATTCGCAGATCTGAATTCCGGGCACGTTTGTCGAGATCGGGTTGAACTCCCCCCGGACTTCGGCAGGAGCTTCCGGTTTCATATCGAAGCTGTCGATGTGCGACGGACCGCCGCGCATCCAGATCATGATCACCGACTTGCCCCGAGCTGCTCCAGAGGCCGCCCCAGCCTGCAAGCGCAGGACATCGGCCAAGGTCAAGCCACCAATCGCAAGTCCGCCCACGCGCAACACATCGCGGCGAGACATCGTGCCGCGGCAGATTCGTTTCGGTCCGAAGAAATCCAGCATGATCATTCCCTCCTGAAAAAACGAGAACTCATCAGTGCATTTTGAATCGAATCAGACTCCCTGTGGTGTCCCCCAGTGCTCGCGGTACTCGCGGTGGACCAGTTCGTTGGCCTCGTTGTCCCCGACGATCTGTTCCCGCTCAGGATCGAACGCGAGCGAACGGCCGAGCCGCGTGGCGATGTTTCCCAGATGGCACAACGAGGTCGAAAGATGACCGGTCAGGGCGTCGGCGCTGTTCGGAATGCCTGTCCGAATCGCGTCGCAGAGGTTTTGGGCGTGGGCAGCATCGTTCTGAGCCTCGGGTTTGACATCCACCTTGATCGGCGCGTTGCGCTCTCCCAGGACTTCGATCTTGCCGCGGCGGCTGAGAAACATCTGACCCTTGGTTCCGTAAAACTCGGCACCGCTGTCGCAGTTGTGTGGATAGTTAGTCGACCAGAGCCGTTGTTCGTAGATCAGCATCCGTTTGCTCCCGACCTTGCCGTCGCCAGTATACTCGAACGTGACCTGCTGCGTATCGGGAAACTCGGTTTCGTCGTCGAGATAATACTTGCCTCCCTGAGCGGAAATTTTGTCCGGATGAGTCTCGACACCCAGTCCCCACCGCGTGTAGTCGATGTCGTGGACACCGTCGTTCCCCATGTCGCCCGCACCGAAGTGATACCACATCGTCCAGCGATTGTGGACCCGGTTCGTGCGGTACGGAATCATGGTCACCGGGCCGACCCAGTTATCGTAGTCGAAACCGGCGGGGGGATCGGTATTCTCTCCGGGAGGGAGCGGACCGCGGCGCTGGATGTTCCAGCACTTGGCCGTCAGGACGTCGCCGATGATTCCTCCCCACAGAAGTTTGACCGCTTCAATCATCATCCCGGTCGAGCGGCATTGAGTTCCATGCTGGACGAGCGTTTTGTTGCGTGCGGACGCTTCGACGAGCAGGCGGCTTTCGCGGATGTTGTGCGAGATCGGCTTTTCGACATACACGTGCTTTCCGGCATCGCAGGCGAGGATCGAAGCGGGCGAGTGCCAGTGATCGGGAGTAGCGACGATCACGACATCGACCGAATCGATGTCGAGGAGCTTCCGCATGTCGTCGACGATTCCCGAGGAACCAACTCCGAGTTTTTTGGCCGCTCCGAGTCGGCGGCCTTCGTCCACATCGCAGACGTAAGCGACTTCGACGTTGGGAACGCGCTGAAAGAGTCCGGCATCGTGCAGGCCCCGTCCGCCGCAACCGATCAGACCGACCACCAGTTTATCATTGGCGTCTTTGGCCGCGTGCGCCGTCGCCTGATGCAGCGCAATCGCTCCCGCCACGGATTCCTTGAGAAACGTCCGACGATTGGAATGCTCGAGCATCGCAGGTTCTCCTTACGTTACAGATGAAACGGTTACTCCTCCAGCTTCGCGGAGGAGGTATCGGGTGCGAAACAGATCACGATCATGCCGAGTCCGTAGACCAGACAGGTCCACTGGCCGACGAGCGGGTAATTCCAATCGAAGGTCAGCATCAGTTGACCTCCCAGAAGTACCCCAACGGCGGTCAGAATGCGACCCCAATTAAACGTCACGCCGGTTCCGGTCGCGCGGACCCGCGTGGGGAACAGTTCTGGCAGATACAGCGGCAGCCACCCGAAATAGATCGTTCCGAAAAAACCCTGAATCAGTACCCACGTCAGAAAGTTGTCATCCAGCGGAGTCAGATAACGAAATATATAGGAACTCGATGCGAGAGCGGCCAGGCTGATCGCGAAGTACGCGGTCCGGCGGCCGCACAGACTCGCCAGCAATCCGCCGAGCAGACTGCCGATCGCACCCCCGGCCGATTTCATCCACTGCGTCCAGGCCTTGAGTCCCTCGGTCCCCGACTGCTCCTGCACCTGATCGGCCCACGGTACGAACCAGTTCGTCGCTCCCCAGTTCCCCATGAGCGGAACCGCACCGAGCAGAATCCCGATGATCGTGAGTCGCAACAGCGGAGGACGAAAGACCTCGCGGACCAGAGATTGCTGTTGTTGTTTGTCGGCCTCTCTCCGGTTCTCCAGCCACGCAGGAGACTCGGGCACGAAGCGGAGAATCAGCAGTCCCAAAACTGCCGGTGCGGCGGCGACCAGCATCACCCACCGCCAGTGATCGGGGGTGATTGTGATCCACCACGCGAGCATCGAGAGCAGCATCAAACCCAGATTGGCAGTACAGCCGAACATGCCGGAAATCCACGGTCGAGACATCCCCGGCAACGCTTCCGCTGCCAGCGAGACGCCGTTCGGCCAGACGCCGCCCACTCCGGTGCAAGCGAGAAACCAGAGGACCAGCAGTTGCTCGGGTGAAGTCACGAAATAGCAGGCTCCGGAGAGGAGGGAATACGTCAGCACGCTCAAACCCATCGCCTTGGCGCGTCCGACCCGGTCGCCGATCCACCCGAAGAGGAAACCACCAGTCGCAGCACCGAGCAGAAAAGCACACACATACCACGAAAACCAGCGAGCTTTCAGAGCCTCGGCCGTGACTCCCATCTCGGCCACTGCCGACCGTGTGGCGAGCGGCGGAATCGCCATCAGAATCCCCGCACACAGCCACGCCAGCAGCGCGCAGCTCACCAGC
>DATKCB010000298.1:0-5160 GCA_035513495.1 Planctomycetaceae bacterium
TTCAATCGTCTTTCCCGTTCAGGATTTGTCAGACGGGGCGAAGAACGAAAAGAATTCGGAACCTACATCGAGCAACTGAAAATCAAAGTCCCGGGACAGGAACAACTGGCGAAAAATCTTTCCGGAGGCAATCAGCAGAAAGTCGTACTCGCCAAATGGCTCGCGCGGCACTGCGAACTGCTGATCTTCGACGAACCGACCCGCGGGATCGACGTCGGAGCAAAATACGAAATCTATCTGTTGATGAACGAACTCGTCTCGCGTGGGAAGGCGGTGATCATGATTTCGTCCGAACTTCCGGAAATCCTCGGAATGTCGGACCGGATCCTGGTCATGCGGGGAGGACGGATCACCGGCGAAATCGAGGATGTTTCGGCCGCAACCCAGGAACAGATTCTCGATCTGGCGATGGAGTGAGTTGGAAAAGCAGAAAGCGGGAAATGTTCAAGGCTCAAGTTTCAATGTTCAGAGAGTTTTAAGCGAGTCGAAGACGGTCTGGTCAACACGCTCGCGAGTGATGAGCGTTCACTTTCAACTTCTAACCTTGAACTCTTTTACGTTTCCTACTTTTCGTACATTTCACACTTTTCTCACCCTCCCGAAAAGATTCGTAATCTGGAGATCTAACATCCCGGCGGCTGCGTTCCTATAATGAAGTGAGAGTTCCCACAAAGACTCGAGCAGAGACCCCCTTCCGGAAAGAGTTCCCATGAGCCTTCCCATCGCTGGAATCCCAACCGAAATCTACGAAGATCCGCTCGATCTGATGGACGAGATCGATGCGCTCAAGCGAGAGAAAAACGCGGCAATTCTGGCGCATTACTATGTCGACGGCGAAATTCAGGATATCGCCGATTACAACGGTGATTCTCTGCAACTCGCCCGCGACGCCGCCTCGATCGACAATCCGATCATTCTGTTTGCCGGCGTGCACTTCATGGCCGAGTCGGCCAAGATTCTGAGTCCCGAGAAGAAAGTGCTGATCCCCGATCTGCTCGCCGGCTGTTCGCTCGCCGAGAGCTGCCCCGCCGACAAACTGGATGCGTATCAGCAACAGCTCCGCGCCGAGGGACGCGATTTCTATACTGTCGCGTACATCAATACGTCGGCAGCGGTCAAATCTTTGTGCGACTGGATCGTCACTAGCGGAAACGCCCGTGAAACGATCGAAAAAATTCCGCCCGACAAGGAAATTCTGTTCGTCCCCGACCAGCATCTCGGCCGTTATCTCGAAGAAGTCACCGGACGCAAGATGGACCTCTGGCCCGGATCGTGCATGGTTCACGAAATTTTTTCGCAGCAGGATCTGATCCGGGCCAAGAAGAACAATCCCGGTTCGATCGTGATCGCGCATCCGGAATGCCCTCACGCGATTCTCGAACATTCCGACTTCATCGGCGGAACCGAGAAGATGAAGAAGTACGTGCAGTCGATCGCCGAGCCGACGAAGTTCCTCGTCGCGACCGAAGCGAACATGATCCACCCGCTGGAAAAAGCAGCTCCGCAGCACGAGTACATTCCGGTCCCGGGAATCATGACTTCGACGGGCGAAACCTGCGCGTGCAACCGCTGTCCGCACATGGCGCGGAATACGCTGCAGAAAGTCCGCAATGCCTTGCGGGACGAACAGCCGGAGATTCTCTGGCAGCCTTATTTCGATCAGGCCCGGGACGTGCTCGTGAAGAGCCTGCTTAAATAAAACTTCCAGCCCCGAAAGTCCATCAACTCATGTGGTTTACCGAAAACCCCTGGCCTCCGATCATCTTTCTGGCTGCGGCCGGCGTCGTGCTTGGGATGATGGGAATCTCCCGCCAGCAGACCAGGTTTTATGGATTTGCCGGGCTCTGCTTTCTGCTGTGTCTCGTGGTGTGGATCGTCGAACAGCAGGTGGTGACCGAAGGTGAAAAAATCGAACAGCGAATCTACGATCTGGTTGCGGCGTTTCAGCAGAATGACATCGAACGCACGCTCTCGCTTTTTTCGAAGTCGAATCTCGCTTTACTGGCGACGGTCGGCGCGGCGATCGCGGGAGTCGATATCGACGATGATTATCGGATTACCGATTACGAAGTGACGTTGAAAGCTGACCAGACTTTGGCGACGACCCACTTTCGTGTGAATGCCACCGCCAACGTCGCCCTTCACGGAAACGTCGGTCGTCAACCGACGCGCTGGCTCGTCGATTGGCGAATCGAACGCGGAGAATGGGTGATCACCGACGTCCAGCGATTAAAGCTGGTCGGACCCGTTACTGAGACAATCCCGATCTGGAAGGTGTCCCGTTAGCTGCTCAGAAACTCGGGCTGCGGGATCTCAGGGAACAGCAGTTCCGCCAGGCGGAGCAATTCGTCGCGGTCGTCGAACAGTTGGCGATAGCCGGGATCATTCTGCAGGATTTTCCAGCGGTTAAGAACGTCCATCGAGGAAGCGTCGCGGCGATGTTCCATCCCCGAAAAACTGCTGCCGCCGCCAAAGTTCGCCATCTCGCCGATGCCCGGTTCCCGAACGTCGATTCCGAGTTGGTCGGTCAGTCCCTGCCGATAAGCGGCATCGGAGAACCAGTGATTGTAGTTGACGAGCAGCGGATCGGTCAGGTAATTCGTTTCTCGGAGGGCCTCACGGCAATGCGTACACCAAGCAGCAACGATTTCATCATCGATCGGAAAATCCCCCTTGTAGCGGCTAGCCAGCCAGTTGAAGGGGTCGCGCAGCACGATCACATTGCGAATGTGCTCGCTCTGTCCCCGGTTGGCGGCTGAAAACGGAATATCTCCCACGCGATCGAGCGGGAAATCTTCCAGATTGAACAGGTACGCATCGCGGTGGAGAGGGACATTGTTTTCATTCAAGATGCGATGTTCCGCCGCTTCGAGGGTTTCGAGCCGGTTCTGAGGTTCGTCGAGCAGTTGATCTTTCTTCAGATGCTCCG
The DNA here is from genome assembly GCA_035513495.1 of Planctomycetaceae bacterium. GTDB lineage: Bacteria > Planctomycetota > Planctomycetia > Planctomycetales > Planctomycetaceae > DATKCB01. The sequence continues at coordinate 2,930 of DATKCB010000298.1, forward strand.
CCTGACGCACCAGTTCTCCCCGTTCGAAGAACAGCGAAACGCGGCCGCCGAAGCGAACCTGTTCCGTCAGTCGTCCGCTGCGCGTCGATGAGAACAGCGAGTTGCGGCTGTAACTGCAATTGTTCAAGAGGTACACCGGCCCCGCAAAATGCCGGCGGATCCAGTCCATCACGGCGTGATGCCCCGAGCGCTTCATCGCGAATATGCGAAACTCGTACTGATTGGTGAAAGGCTGCATCGAGTTTAATATTCGGAGAAGGGAACGATCGGAGACTCGAAAGTCGAATTGGTTTGGTCAACGTGAAATGAGGTCAGGGAGCGGGTGATTGACTCACTTGCGGAGGAGTATCCCGGGGTGTTTCAAGTGTACCTCGTTCCGCCGCGAGCAGCCGATCGAGCGATCGCTGCTGATCGGAGTCGGCCACTTTCGGCAGATTAGCTCTCAATGCGAGGTTCTCCAACGTGCGAATCAGACGCTGGCACTTGCACCAGCGTTTTTCGAGATTGAGCGACTGCGCGTCCGCCCGATCGATTTCCTCTTCGATCCGATTGAGTTCGTCGTATCTCGGATGCTGTTTGATCATCCTCACGACCTGCTCGGAGTCCGTCGTCAGAAGTGCTCCCACCTGAGGATCCCAGCGATTGTTCAGTTCGGGCCACCGCAGCTTGAGCCGGTTCGACAACTCATTCAAAATCGAGTTTTTAATTCCGTTCTGCTTGCGGATTTCCTTGTCGATTTCCTTGCGCCGGCCGTCGAGCTGCTTCGAAAGTTTTTCCGCTTCGTCCACACGGTCCCGTCCGGATAATTCGAGTTGTTCCGACAGCCCTTTCAGAATAGCCAGTTCTGCGGGAGTCGCGTGCGATTCCAGTTCGTCGATGGGGGAATGCGCAGAGAGCAACCCTGGATTCTTGTCGTCGCCGAGCCGGCTCACTACCCGCAGTGCGGCGTCCGAGGTTTTAACAGGAATGTCGATGCTGGACGAATTCAGAACAGCGTAAGCGTGGGCTTCTTCGAACGAAACCGATCCGTCGCGATCGTAGTCGGGAGGTTCGATGGGTTCGCCGTTGCGGCGTTTTCCGCGGAGCGCAGACCAGAAGTAGCTGCTGTATTCTTCGTAATTTTCTTCATCGATGTCGGGCGTGCATCCGGCGGCCGGTCGCGTCTGGACGGTGGCGAAGAAGCCGCATCGATTGTGCCGGTCGAGCTGTTTGCCGCTCTCCGTTTTAGCGAGAACCGTCTCGGCGAAACCGCCCGCATAGCATTGTACCATCACCAGCACCACCGGGACCGATTCGGGAACCTTGTTGAACAGTTCGGTCATTTCGGATTGCTGATACGATTGATTGTTCCACAGATAGAGTTTCGTATTCTCGGGAGCTTTTTTGTCAGTCGATTTTCCTCCGTGAGCGGTGACGTAGACAAACAGCCGGTCTCCCTGTTTCAGTTGGGAGCCTTGATTCTCGAACCACTTCGAAATCGCCTCGCGGCTCGAAGGCGCGTTGACATTCTCAATTTCGTGCGATCGATATCCGAGGGACAGATACCGTTCCTGTCGCAAGACTTGTGCCAGCAGACGGTTTGCTTCGGGAATAACTTTGGACTTATCGTAAAATTGAAGATCGCGGCCCGTGCTCGCTCCGTCCGCGAAATAGATCTCGTGAGTCACTCCTCCCAGGTATTTTTCCTGGAGTAACGACTCCAGCATCAGCACGTTCTTTTCGAGAGAAACCTGATTGTTCGTCGGCGTGGGACCTCCCCCGATCGTCAGGAAGTGATCCTCTCCGCGCCCCAACTGAGCAATCGTCGCCAGCACCAACACCGGAATCAGAAATGTGATGCGTCTCATGCCGTCTGCTCCCGAGAAAATGTCCACCTCTTCATCAAAATCGGTGCAAATTCGAGTCCCATTCATCATATCCGTGAAGAGCCGTCATTCCATAAAAAACCGGAGTCGGAATGTGCAGTCCGTAGCGAATAGGCCGAAAAATCAGTTGATCCATTTGTCTCAACAACAGTAGTCCAGCGATTTTATCCCGTTTGCCCACCGATCGACTAAAAATCGATCTCCATCAAATCATCCGCAACATCAGTTTGGGGAAAGATCTCGCGGACCGAATCGATCTTGAGTGGGTCATCTCCGTCGAGCGTCGGATCGATGTGCGTGAGGATCAGCCGACCGACTTTCGCATCGCGTGCCATTCGAGCGACGGGAGCCGGTGTACTGTGACCG
>DATKCB010000299.1:0-4858 GCA_035513495.1 Planctomycetaceae bacterium
AGAAACTTCCACGCGCGCGAAACCAGAAACCGTTCGGTCGACCAGACGGCAAACGGCAGCCACGCACCTCCGACGATCGCCCATTCCCGACTCGTCCGCGCGGGAAACCAGCCGTAGGTGTAGACCACTCCCGCCAACACCGCTGCGGGGAGCGACAGTTTCAACGTCCGCGCGAGCAGAACGGTTCCCGCAAACGCCAGCACGTAATGCAGCAGTTGATTGAGGTGATACGCCCGGCACAGATCGAATTGCGTGTAAAACAGCAAATGCGGCGGATAAAAGACCCCGGTCTGACTTTCCGCGAGTTGTGGATATCCGTGCGCAACCAGATCGTTCCACAAAGCCCAGTCACCCCGCGTCAACGATTCCTGATAGGTCAGTTTCTGGGGAAAATAATAGGTGTAGATGTCACCGCCGATCCAGCCCCCTCCGTGCCAGATCGGGTTCCAGAACAGATACGTCAAACCGAATCCGATTCCGACCACCAGCAGACATCGACCGCAGATTCGAAGGACTCGCGCGTTCGGCGCGGACGAAGTCTCGGGCGTGCTGTCGGTCTGCGAGCGGGTCATGCGGGTGTCGCGGTTTGCAATTCACCGATCAGTCCGGCGGCGAAGCGGAGCGGATCGTTATTGTTCCGGGCGGCTTCCACCAGGACGTCCATTTTCCCGGCTTTACAGCACAAATCGGCAAACGAAAATCCGTTCGGGTCTTCGATCACATCCAGATACTGTTTCGCCAGTTCGACCGCCTGATCCAAGCGATCGGTCTGCATCATGAGATCGACCATGGCGTAGGCGATCAACTGTTTGTCGGGGTGGTCCGGTTCGTTTTCCAGTTCCTTGTAAAAGTAGGCGAAACCCGATTCGACATCCATTCCCGCAAGAATTTTCAGATAATGCAAATGCCCCGTATAAAAATCGGTGAACGGAGGATCGCCGGCATACTGCAGTTGTTTATCGAGTTTCGATCCGTACTCCGCCAGTTCGACAGCCCGGGAGAGTTGCTCATCTCCCGGAGAGAGCGATCGGGCGAACCTGACGACTGAGTTGAGATGAGAGACGTCGATGTGATAATTCCCCGGGCCGAACAGCCACTCTCTTCCGGCGATCAATCGGCGGATCGACTGGTCCGGTGGAAGCGTCTGTTCTTTTTGTTTCACGACGTATTCGAGCGATCCGCGCAGTTCACCGTACAGATGATCGACCATGATCGCGGCGGCGGCGGAACGATCTTTGGGAGCGAGTTGCGCTATCATCTGGTCGAGCGAGGTAATCGTGTTGCAGGTCCCATGCGACTCGAGCATCATCCGGATGCCCATCAGAGGATTGGCTCCTTCGTACAGTGCCAACTGCAGAATTTCTTCGTATTGAGGATCCTCCTGAGCGTTTTTCCCCAGTGACTCGATGGCTTTGCGGACCGGTTCGGTTTCCTGGATCGTGCGAAAATAAATCCAGGCCTGCGGGATGTTTCCGTCGTCGAGGAGCATCTGGCCCACTTCGCGAGCCGAATCGATATAGTACTCTTCGAATTCCTTGCGCCGCTCCAGGGGGACATCGTCAAACGCTGTCGGGCGAGTGACCGGCAGGCCGAGTTCGTGCTTTTTCTTCATCAGCAGCGCGTCGAACAGCCGGTGATACTGTTTCGACTCCCGTTGCGATTCGATCAGCTTGTCGAGAGCCGCGGCACCACCTTCCGTTTTGGCAAGCTGCGAGAGTTCGTCGTAGAGATTTTCGGTCATATCAGTGTCGGGGGTTGGAGATCAACGGGTGGCGTCAGTCGGTTCGTCCGCCAGGACAGGCCAGTTTAACCCTGCGAGTATCCTGAGAGCAAACAACCTCCCCCCGGCCGATCGCAGGAACTCGACCAAAAGGCTCCATGACAAGAGAGATCGTGCCAACCGAGGTCGCCCGCAACGAGGCACAGAATATTGGGAGGAATACATCGATCCTCTGCGCGAACAGGGTTGGCGAGACTCACGCAGGCGAAACAGAATAGGAGGTTTCTTATGGTTTCGATCCTTCTGAAATCAATTCGGGCCCGGTTGGGAGCGATCATGCCGCAATCGTAGGGAGAATCACGGCAGGAATCACAGTAAAAAGGCAAAAGGCGCTCCCGAGGAAAACAATGTTGACCCATTTTGGGGAATAGTTACAATCAAAGATATGATAAGATCGGTAAGATGATGCGTCAGGGACAAACGGCTGGAGTGGGAGCTTCAAGTCGATATGTGAATCGGCGCAGCACACCAAAGGATTCTTACCAACGTGTTCTTATTGTGAACAGTTCGCCTGACGGATATTGGACTCGGTCAGGAATCAGGGAGCAGAGCTGAACTTCAGCTCGATCTAAGGATGGATATCACATGAAAACTGTCTTTACTACCGGTGAAGCAGCGAAAATCTGCAAAGTCAGTCAACAGACCATCATTCGCTGTTTCGATTCCGGACAACTCAAAGGCTTTCGCGTTCCCGGTTCCCGGTTTCGCCGGATTCCGCGAGACATCCTCTATAAATTCATGAAGGAAAACGGTATTCCGACCGATGCGCTCGAAAGCGGACGTCGCAAAGCGCTCGTCGTCGACGATGACGTCGAACTGGTCGAACTGATCAAGGACGTACTCGAATCTGACGGCCGCTTCGATGTCCGGGTCGCCAACAACGGGTTCGATGCCGGGATGATGGTCAAGGAATACAAGCCCGACATTCTTGTTCTGGACGTGATGCTGCCGGACATCAACGGGGGGGAAGTCTGCCAGCGAGTTCGCAGCGATTCGACACTCGACGATGTGAAGATCATCTGCATCAGCGGAATGGTGGAAGCCGATAAAATCGACGCTCTGAAACGTGCCGGAGCAAACGATTTCGTGCAGAAACCGTTCGAAGTCGAACACCTTGTCGAACGAATCTGTAAATTGCTCGACATGGAACCGATCCCTTCGAACGTCTGAGCGTGTCGCGTTTCTTAAGAACGCAACGTCCGTCAAAATCCGACCTTGCGCAGGAACTCCCGCATGTCTTCGCCTCAACAAACCGAGACGAACTCGTTCGGCGTGCTGGAATTCTTGCAGCGATGTCTGCCCGTCCGAAAACGCCCCGAACTGCTTACCGCTCTGGCCGACTGCTGGCGTCAGGTTCTGCAAGCCGAGTGGTGTCTCGTCGCTGCCGAATTGCCCCGCTCGAGTGAACTTTCGGTCCTCTTGCTCGGTCCGGCGGGATTGTGCGAATATCGGTGTTTGCTGATTTCTGACGAAAAACAACCGCTCTCTGCCCGGCTCGGACAATCGCTGCGGGAAACATTCCCCGAAACCTCGGAGATCGACTGGTCGATCGGCACTTTTCCTCCGGGACAGGGAATCGCAGGTCTCGTCATGAGCTCCGCGCCTCTCCCGGAATCCGCAACCGAGCTGAAAGCGGTGTCGGGATTGCTGCTCGCACAACTGTACGAGGTTGAGACGGTGCTCCCCAACGGCGTCGGAATGGACTGGTTCAATCGCCGCAAGCTGGAGTCGCTGGTCGAGTTTGCCGCCGGGGCGGGACACGAAATCAACAATCCCGTCGCCGCGATCAGCGGCCGCGTCCAGCTTCTCCTCAAGCAGGAATCCGATCCCGAACGCGTCCGGTCGCTTGCGGCGATCGGATCGAATGCCTTGCGGATCAGTCACATGATCGGCGATACGATGCAGTTCGCCGAGCCTCCCCCGATTCATCGTGAACATTGCGAACTCGGCGAAGCGGTCAAATCCGTACTCGACAAATTGCAGCAGAGGCTCAAAGAGCAGCGAGTGGAAATCAAGCTCACGCGGCCGCGCGAACTGTTCGTCAGCGCCGACCGCAACCAGCTCGAAACCGTCATCGCCGAACTGCTGCTGAACGGACTGAACGCCTGCGAATGCGGGGGAACGATTCAAATTCGCCTCGCGCCCCTCGAACGCTCGGGAGGAGCCTTCGCAGTCCTGGAAATTTCCGACAACGGCCCCGGACTGACCGAACTGGATCGGCGACATCTGTTCGATCCGTTTTACTCGGGACGACAGGCGGGACGCGGACTCGGGTTCGGTCTCTGCAAATGCTGGAGGATCGTCACCCGTCACGGTGGAACGATCGAAACCACGTCAGTTCCCTGGGTTGCCACGACGTTCACAGTCAACTGGCCGACCGCGTAAGAACGCAGCCCCTTGAGTTTCGCGGTATCGACTTCCCAATCTGCGTTCTGGCGTGGCCTAGATTTCCAAATCTGCGAGTAAGCGCGCCTGCGCAGAACGGAGTGCTGACCGAACAGGCTGGGAAGCCGCTGCTGCGGCAGGCGCAGTTTTCCAACCAAAACTCCGAATCGCTGCAAGCAGAATTCCAACAGCACTGTCGGTACGACGGTGGCACGCTGTTCGATCTCAGTTCAACCCCGGCTCTCGAAGCTTTTATTGAATCAGAGGATCAAGTAGATTGTCCGACAAACAGAGAGTCTCCCTGCCCCCGTAGCTCAGATGGATAGAGCACGGCTTTCCTAAAGCCGATGTCGCAGGTTCGAATCCTGCCGGGGGTACTCTCTCGAAAGCGGAGAGGCGAAAGCGGAAAGTTGGGAACGTGTTTGAGGAGCTGCTAACCGCCAATCATCACCGTCGGGCAACCCGGCGCGGTGACCGTACCGCCGTGGGAAGTTGAATCCAACAATCGGACCGCGGGCTTCTTTCCGATCATCACGGTGGCCGATCCTTTAACCCGGATTATTCATCGCGTTCCGGTTTTTTGAACAGTTGGTGGGGCAGCGGGTCTCGGCGCGGAGCTTCCCCCTCCCCAGGGTGTGATGATCGGCGGACGGGCTCCAGACAGCGGACGACAACAACAGGCGGTTAGCGACG
>DATKCB010000300.1:0-2457 GCA_035513495.1 Planctomycetaceae bacterium
CGGACGTCAAAAAAACGGAATCGGACTCGGCTCCACCAGCGGGAGCGATCAGCGGAAGAATCGTCCTCAAAGGGGAAGTTCCCCCCACAGAAATCGCGATCAAAAGGGGGGCCGACATCAGGGATGCCGAAGTATGCGCCGCGATCGATCTCTACAAGGATGATCTGGTGATCGATCCCGAGACCAAAGGGATCGCCAATGTATTTATCTTTATGAAGACCAAACCCGAGGGTGTGAAGTTCGATCCTCCGGCACAAAAAAAACTCCTGATGGATCAGAAGAACTGCCGGTTCGTCCCCCACGCGATGATCGTGCGGACCGATCAGATCGTGGAAGTGATCTCGTCCGACAACTGCTCGCATAATCTGCATACGAATCCGATTCGAGGTGCTGCGATGAACGTGCTGATGGCTGCCAACACCCCCGAAGGCAAAGGCGTGGAAGTCCAATTCGGCGGGCCGGAAATCGTGCCGATCAAGGTCAATTGCGACATTCACTCCTGGATGGAGGCGCGGTGGCTGATCGTCGATCATCCATACGCGGGGATGACGAACGAGAAAGGTGAGTTCACGATCGACACCGCGGGTCTCCCAGACGGTGAGTACGAGTTTCGCATTAACCACGAACGCTCCGGCTGGCTCGAAAAGTCATTGATGGTCAACGTCAAAGACGGTGCAGCCGATCTCGGCACCATGGAATACGAACTGAGTACGTTTGCGGAAGAGTAAGGCAGAATTCGAAAGTTTTTCGAATCGAGCGGATACTCACGATTGACCGCCGTTGTGTGCTTACAATTTCTCGTTCACAAACTGAAACGCGAACACGTCCGCGTCCTTGAGTTCGAATCGCAGGCGGACGGGACGGCCGGCGTGGGCTGCGAGGAGTGTGTTGTCCTGCCAGACAACACGCTGTTCGTGAGAATCACCGAACAGGACATCGCAGTCATCGAACGACAAGCCGGGTAAAGGCTCTCCCTGTTCCGTCGCGAGTTCTACGCGAACTCCTCCCGCCGCCGACGTCGAAATATTCAGCGCCAGTTGCGAGCCTGAATAAACAAACGGGCGCGTCTCAACGATGCCTGGTTTCATGTCTCCCGCAATCGATACGAATCCGTCGAGACGCAGCGAATATCGTCGCAGCGTTCCTCCCGCTCCGTGCCAGTAGCCTTCGGTCGCATACAGCGAGAGTTCGTCGGGTGCTCCGGGGACGGAAGACTTCGTCTCGACCGCATGCCAGGCGAGGTAATTTTGTCCGTACTGCCAGATTCCCGGCCGTCCGATTCCCGGGCGCACGAAGGCTTCGTTCCAGCGTTTGAACTGCACACCGTCCCGGCTCGCCATCAGCAGAGCTTCGGTCAGAGCGGTTCCATACCGTTCGCTTCCCTGGGCGCGCAGTTCCCGATTGTCGGGTTCCGGCAGATGGCGCATCGAGGAGGACCAGCCCCGGTCGATGTACCGCGTCGGGAAGCCGATCAAGATGTGCGGAGCGCGGAAGTACGGTTTGACTTGGTTTGTGTAGAGCTGTTCGCCGGGCGAGTCGAGGTAAGTCAGGTCGGCATCTCCCGACCAGTTGAGAAAGTCTTCGGATATGCCGGTTCGGATGGCGCGGAGACCGGCAGGCTTCCACTCGTCCTGGGTGGTGACGCCTTCGGTAAATATTCTCCAGTACGCGCGGTATTTCTCCAGCGTCGGATCCCAGAAGGCCAGGTTCTGGGAATCGAACGCTCCGTTGGTGATGACGGGTTTCTCCTGCATCCGCGACCAGTGAATTCCGTCGGCGGACTGAAACGCGAACAGGCCCCCCTCGCTTTTGATCCCGCCGAGTCCTTTATATTTTGCTGCCGGCAGGCAATCCGGATTATCATCTTTGAAGGGCGTGAAATTATGCACGCTGACACCGTCGAGGATGATGTTGTTTTTCTTCGATCCTTCGAATTCGACGATGCCGAGTTCGGGCCGGGTCCACTCAATTCCGTCGGTACTTTCCGCATAGCAGTAATACGGTTTGTGCCGATTCGTACTCAGCTTTCCGTCTGAGACGTCCAAATGCCACCCGCGGTAGTACATGCGGTAAAGGTCACCGTCCTGAAACACGGTGTGATAACCCGAACCGGTTCCTTCCCAGGGAGCGTCGTGAACCATCGCGACCTCTCGCGGGATCGGATGATGCAAGCGAAGCTGCGCCGTTCCCGTCATCGACGCGATCAGCAGCGTATCGACGAACAACTCGCGGCGCGAGCCGATTGGAATCGGCGCATCGGTCGCTGGATTGTTGTCAGTGCCGGTTTCTTGCGCAGCGGAAGCAGAGGGAAACAACATCGACCCGGCCAATAGCGGAATCGCTTTCAGACAATCTCGGCGACCGATCGGGAATTCGGACATGAACGAACCTCACAGATGTCAGAAGGGATCATCAACAATGTCTTCGAGTTTAGTATCCGAGCTTGCCAACACAAAG
>DATKCB010000301.1:0-2854 GCA_035513495.1 Planctomycetaceae bacterium
GCCTGCAAGGTCCGTCCACCATCGAAGATCGTCCCCGAAATCATGACGGGGAGCGTGATTCCGGTTTCGTCGAACACCTGCCGGATCGCGAACAGACAGGCTTTCATGTTGGCGGTATCGAAGGATGTTTCCGGCAGGAGAAGATCGACACCCCCTTCGATCAGTCCGTGAATCTGCTCGGAGTACCCTTGCACGACCTCGTCGAATGTGACCGCCCGCAGCGACGGATCGGTATCGTCGATCGGCTGCGTGAGCGAGACGTTCATTGGGCCGATGCTGGCGGCCACGAATCGCGGCTTGAGCGGGTTTTTCCGCGTGTATTCCTCACACAGCGTCTTCGCCAGCCGGACCGCTTCCCGATTGATTTCGCGGGTGAATTCATCCAGTCCGTATTCGGCGAGTGATATTCCGCTCGCGTTGAACGTATCGGTTTCGATGATGTCGGACCCGGCTTCGAGATACATCCGGTGAATGTCGGAGATGATTTCCGGCCGGCTCAGCACCAGCACATCGTTGCAGTTTCGCAGATCGATGGGATGGTCGGCGAACCGTTTTCCCCGGTAGCCCATCTCGTCCAGCTTGCGCGCGAAGATGAACGCTCCCATCGATCCGTCGAGCAGCAGAATGCGCCGTTCGAGGAGTTCCTGGAGTTGCGTCTGGACAGCGGCGGGATCGGATTCAGTCATAAAATGCTATGGGTGAGAGAGACAGCGACTATCGATTGTTCGTGAGTTCTGGGAGGGGCAAGCTCGGAAAGGGATTATTCGAGGCCAGTCGGTTGAATATCAAGGGCGTCGAGGATTATTTCACACGCTTGAGATTTGTTTAAAACATAAAAATGGATTCCGGGGACACCCGCGTCGATCAGCTCCCGGCATTGCCGAATCGCATGATCGACGCCGATCTCGAACTGGGCTTCCGCATCCTCTTGAACCGCCTCCAGTTGCGAAGCGAGATCGTCGGGGATGATTGCTCCGCACATCGAAGTGATTCTCTTGATCCGCGCGAACTCAGTAATCGGCATGATGCCCGGCACCAGTGGGACACCGATTCCCGCCTGCCGGTAGCGCTCACGGAAGCGGAAAAAGTTGGAATTGTCGAAAAAAAGCTGTGTGAAGACCGCATCGGCTCCGGCATCGACTTTGCGTTTCAGATTGCTGAGATCGGCGTCCGCATCGGGCGCTTCGGGATGTTTCTCGGGATAGCCGGCGACTCCGATCCCGAAATCATCACCGAAGTTCTCGCGAATCAGCGCGACCAGTTCGTTCGCATGCCGGAGTCCTCCTGCGACCGCCTGAAACTCCTCCGCACCGGCAGGCGCATCGCCCCGCAGTGCCATGATGTTCTGGATTCCGTGATCCTTGGCCCGATTCAACCAGTCCAGCAGATTCTCCCGGGTCGAACCGACGCAGGTGAAGTGGGCGGTCGCCGTCTGCGCGAATTCGGTCTGCAGGCGATTGCACCAGTCGAGCGTACGGGCTTGTGTGCTGCCGCCCGCTCCGTAAGTGCAGGAGACAAACACCGGCTCGTAGCGGACGAGCCGTTCGAGATTGCTGGCGAGAGCCTGATCGCCCGACTCAGTTTTGGGGGGAAAGATCTCGATCGACAGCCCGAACGGCCGGTTCTGAAAAACTTCGCGAATTTTCATGGAAATCGGGGAGTACAAGGTAAAAATTAAGAGTGACAAGACTGCTGACGATGGATCGATACTCAGGCGATCGATCCTTGAGACAGCAACGAATAGAAGGACCATCTGCGTTGAGTGTTGGCTCGAATTATCCTATCTTAGTCGAGTCGTCAAAGACTGCCCAGCTTACATAGTATAAGAGTTTCCCGTTCCTCGAAAATATCACCTTGAATCGCCGTCGAATCGGACTTCCTCGATCTCTGAATCTCTCAATAAAAAGGTCTCTCAACATGTCCACCACTTCGTCTCTCCCCTACAAGGTCAAAAATCTGGGGCTGGCCGAACTTGGCCGTAAGGAAATCGAACTCGCCGAAGTCGAAATGCCGGGTTTGATGGCACTCCGCAAAAAATACGGTCCCGAACAACCTCTGGCGGGAGCGCGAATCGCCGGATGTCTGCACATGACCATTCAGACGGCCGTGTTGATCGAAACACTGACGGCGCTCGGAGCCGAAGTCCGCTGGTCGAGCTGCAACATCTTCTCGACGCAGGACCACGCTGCCGCCGCGGTTGCGGAAGCGGGAACGCCGGTCTTCGCCTGGAAAGGCATGAGCGCGGAAGAATTCGACTGGTGCATCGAACAGACGCTGTTCTGGCCCGACGGCAAAGGACTGAACCTGATTCTCGACGACGGTGGCGACCTGACCGTCATGGTTCACGAGAAGTTCCCCGAACTGCTCAAGGAAATCAAAGGTCTGTCCGAAGAAACCACCACCGGCGTGCATCGCCTGCACCAGATGCACAAACAGGGCAGACTCGGTGTCCCGGCGATCAACGTCAACGACTCGGTCACGAAGAGCAAGTTCGACAACCTCTACGGCTGCCGCGAATCGCTGGCGGACGGCATCAAACGCGCGACCGACATCATGGTCGCGGGGAAAGTCGTCGTCATTGCGGGATTCGGCGACGTCGGGAAAGGCTGTGCCGATGCGATGAAGGGTCTCGGAGCACGCGTCATCATTACCGAAATCGATCCGATCTGCGCCCTGCAGGCCGCGATGGAAGGCTTCGAAGTCACAACGATGCAGGAAGCCTGCTCGAAAGGTGATATCTTCGTCACCACCACCGGCAACAAAGATGTCATCCGCGGCGAACACATGGACCAGATGAAGCACAACGCGATCGTCTGCAACATCGGCCACTTCGATACCGAGATCGACATCGCCT
>DATKCB010000302.1:0-3987 GCA_035513495.1 Planctomycetaceae bacterium
CTGACGGCTTGTTGCGCAACAAACCCGCCTCTGGTAGAGGAGCGAAGCGAAAGCGGAGGAAGCCGGAGAATGTCAAATGTCCAAATCCCAATGTCAAAACGAAAGCCGAGAGCGGAAAGCGGAACTGATCCCTGATCCCTCACGGCCTCGCCGCGCAACACCGAAATATGAAACAAGCAGAAATCCAGAATATTCCCCGAACTACCTTAAAACCGTCCAAAACTCTCGGGTTTCGCTCGAACTTGAGAACTTGAGAACTTGATGTCTTCCAAAAACCTCAAGTTCTAAAACTCCGGGAGATTTTGAAAAAAAAGAGGCTGACGGGAGCTGAATTGTGAAACAAGCGGAGGGGGAATCTCCAATGTCAAAAAAATTCGAAATATCGTGTTCCGGGTCAGGGGCAGGCGTTCGTCCCGAGTTCTCTACATTGCGGAAGCCCCGGGGTTCGTCTCGTCGTTTCGGGTCTTGTCCGATCCCGTTACAATCGAGTGTAGTTTAAGAATTCTCAAGCAGGACCGAATGAATGTCTCTCACCGATCTGTTGGATGCGACCGATTCGCAAATCTACGCCCTGAAAACTTCCAGCGCGGGACCCTCGGGTTCGTTGCCGCTCGACGAGGAGATGCTCCGCAATGCACCGAGCGGCGATCTGTTCGGGATGACGCAGTCGGCCGGCATGGGCTGGGATCCGCAGCAACTGTTGCGAAAACAGTTTCTGATTTTGAGCACGCAAGGGGGGATTCGCGCCGAGGACGGCCACCCGATTGCTCTCGGCTATCACACGGGACATTTTGAAGTCGGACTGCTGATGCAGGCCGCGGCGCGGGAACTCGATCGTCTCGAACGATTACCGTTCGCCGCGTTCGTGAGCGATCCCTGCGACGGACGCTCGCAAGGGACGACGGCGATGATGGACTCGCTCGCCTATCGTAACGACGCGGCGGTCGTACTCAAACGCTTGATCCGGTCGTTGCCGCTCCGTAGCGGAGTGATCGGCGTCGCCACGTGCGATAAGGGACTCCCCGCAATGATGCTCGCGCTGGCCGAACAGCACGATCTCCCCGGAGTGATTGTTCCGGGGGGCGTCACGCTCCCCGCCGCAGACGCCGAAGATACCGGCAAGGTTCAGGCCATCGGAGCGCGTTACGCGCACGGAGAAATCTCTCTGGAGTACGCAGCCGACATGGGCTGCCGGGCCTGCGGTTCTCCGGGCGGCGGATGTCATTTTCTGGGGACGGCCGCCACCGCGCAGGTTGTCGCCGAGGCGCTCGGGATGTCGCTCCCTCACTCGGCGCTCGCTCCGTCGGGACAACCGATCTGGCTCGAGATGGCCCGGCAGTCGGCGGCTGCGGTCGTCGCGTTCGAAGAGTCCGGCAAGACGATGCGGGACATCCTCACCCCCGAGGCGTTTCACAACGCGATGATCGTTCACGCGGCGTGCGGAGGCTCGACCAATCTGCTGCTGCACATCCCGGCGATTGCCTTCGCGGCGGGGATCGAACGACCGACCGTCGATGACTGGAACCGAATCAACCGTAAGGTTCCACGTCTGGTCGATGTGCTTCCGAACGGCCCCGTGGGACATCCGACGATTCGCATGTTTCTCGCGGGAGGCGTTCCCGAAGTGATGCTGCATCTTCGCGATCTCGGTCTTCTGAAACTCGATGCGCTCACGATCACGGGAGAATCGCTCGGCAGCGTGCTCGACTGGTGGGAAAACTCACAGCGGCGACAGACGCTCAAAAACCTGCTGATCGAACGGGACGGAGTCCAGCCGGACGACGTGATCATGTCGGTCGAGCGGGCGAAGGAGAAAGGGATGACCAGTACCGTCACATTTCCGGTCGGGAATATCGCTCCTGAAGGGTCGGTGATCAAGAGTACGGCGATCGATCCGACGGTCGTCGATGCGGACGGAGTCTACCGCAAGACGGGTCCGGCCCGCGTCTTCACGACCGAGCGCGCCGCGATGGAGGCGATCAAGGCCGGGAAGATCAAAGCGGGCGACATTATCGTCCTGATGTGCCGGGGACCGCTCGGAGCCGGGATGGAAGAAACCTACCAGATCACGTCGGCGCTGCGGTATCTCAAATTCGGCAAGCAAGTGGCCGTGATCACCGACGCGCGATTCTCGGGCGTTTCGACGGGGGCCTGCATCGGACACGTAGGACCCGAAGCCCTTGCGGGAGGCCCGATCGGAAAACTCCGCGACGACGACCTCCTGGAAATCATCGTCGATCGGACCAATCTGACCGGCTCGATCAACTTTATCGGTGAAGGGGAGACTCGGTTTTCGGTCGAGGAAGGAGCGAGAATCCTGTCGGAGCGGCAACCGGCTGTCGAACTTCACGCCGACCCCGACCTCCCCGCCGACACCCGCCTCTGGGCGTTGCTGCAACAGGTCGGCGGTGGAACCTGGGGCGGATGCGTCTATGATGTGGATAAGATCGCAGCGGTGCTCGAAGCGGGGATGAAGAATTCTGTGAAAGGATGATGGGATGCTTAAGTGGATCGGATTGTTCTTGTTCGCATTTTTTTGTTGCTTGACCTCGAATGTTACAGCAACCGAACCCGGCGATCCCGCCGAAGGGTGGCGGATCCTCCGCGAGTTCCCCTTTCTCGTCCCCGATTTCGACGATGAGGTGCTCGATCAGTTGTGGACGGTCTGGCCCGACGAGCGGCGGAATGTCGCCGAGCAGGCTTCTCCCGAAGAGCGGCGACGAATGACGTTCGAATTATACGGTCTGCAGCCGCTGTCCGCTGACGACCAAGCGTTCGAAAAGGGGCTTGGTTACGTTCGCTCCTCGCAAGGCGACTGGGTGATGAACTGCCTGGGCTGTCACGGAGGGCAAGTGGCCGGTCGAGTGATCCCCGGACTGGGGAACGCCGACTTCGACATGGAGTCGCTCGCCGAGGATGTGAGAGCGGTCAAGAAAAAGCTCGGCAAGCCGCTGACGCATCTCGACGGATCGATCGGAAAGACGCTGCTTTCATCCGGGCCGGGACTGACCAACGCCGTGAACTTCGGCGTCGATCTGGGAGCGATCCGGGATGATGAGATGAACGTGCATCTGGATTATCCCGTCCCCGACGTGCCGGATTATGGAATGGATGCCCCGCCCTTCTGGAACGTCAAGTACAAACAGCGGTTGTACTGCGACAATCACGCTCCGAATTACCACCGCGTACTCATGCAGTTCATTCTGCATCCGTGGAATAACGCTTCCTACGTCAAGCGGCAGGAGGACAAGTTCCGGGACATCCAGGCGTGGATGATGTCGCTCGAGTCTCCGCCATCTCCGCTCGAAACTGATCCCGCGCTCGTCGAACGCGGACGGATCGTGTTTCAGAAAACCTGTGCCGAGTGTCATGGAACGTACGAGAACGGAAAGCTTGTGGATTACCCCGAGCGTGTCATTCCGATCGAAGAATTGAAAACCGATCCCGTGCGGCTGGAACAACTGCGTCCGGAGTATCGAGGGAAACTGAAAAAGAGTTGGCTGACGGAAAAAGACAACGAGCCGGGCGAGCATTATGAAGTGATCAGCGACGCGAAAGGTTACGTGGCTCCACCGCTGAAAGGAATCTGGGCGTCGGCTCCGTACTTTCACAACGGCTCGGTTCCCACACTATGGAACGTACTGCATTCGGAAGAGCGGCCGAAAATCTGGAAGCGAGTCGGACGGGAGTACGATGAGACGCGGGTGGGTCACGCGATCGAGGAGTTCGAGTCTCTGCCTGCCGATTTCTCATCGCTCGACAAATACGAACGCCGGCGCTATTTCAACTCGAGCGATTTCGGTAAACAGACCGGCGGACACACGTTTCCCGAGGTGCTGAGCGAGGAGGAGAAACGTGAAGTGCTGGAGTATCTGAAGACGCTGTGAAAATTTACGGAGTGACCGAGGCCTGTTGGGCTTCTGCGACTTTGGGCCTGAGTAACGCTCTCACCGCTTCCACTTCCTTCTTCAGAGCGTCGAGCACCTG
>DATKCB010000303.1:0-4465 GCA_035513495.1 Planctomycetaceae bacterium
GTGAGTTCTGTCTTCAAATCGATGAACAGATCGGCGGTTCTGACGTGGGGATCGTCGGGAAAGGAATAAATCCTGCCGAACTGCTCGCTCACAAACAGCCGGCTCGAATTCGGGGCGGACGTCACCACCGTCGGTTTGTCGAATGTGAGGTTCGGATAGGCGTTGACCGTCTTGAACTTCGGCGGAGGTTCGGGTGTTCCCACGATCCGGGAAGTCGTCCAGGCCACGCGATCCTCGCCGATCGCTACGAGTGAGCAGAGAATTCCCGGCAGCATCGCCAGGAGGGTAAATCTGTAAATCCGCATTGGTAAATCTCCAAGTGTCAAACCCGCCTTATCCTACACAGAAGTCTTCTCGAACTCAGCAACTTTCCGTCCCCTTGCGTCTGATGCCAAACATTCCGATACTGATTCCCGGACAGATAGTGACTTCGTGGGGCAGGAATGTATCCTGCCCGGCAGGTTGAAGATTCAGACTGCTCGAACGTAGCGTACGATTCCAATCCTGCGACACTCAGCAGGCTATCGTCACACTCTCATTCCGGAAGGCAGATTTGGAAATCTACCCTGCGTGAGATTGAAAACCTGCCCACGATCCATAACCCCACACCCGCCTTTACCTCCCACCTCGGACACAGACTCATGAAACAGACTCCCGTGAAAGCCGCTCTCAGAGCCGGACAACCTCAAGTCGGAACCTGGCTCTCGTTCGGTGACGTTCAGGCAACCCGTCTGATGGCCCGCGTCGGCTTTCCCTGGCTGACAGTTGACCTCGAACACAGTCCCATCGACTGGTCTCAAGCGGGGATTCTGTTCGGAGTGATCGCTGATGCCGGATGCGTTCCGCTCGCTCGCGTTCCCCGGGGAGATCACGATCTGATCAAACGTGTTCTGGATGCCGGCGCGCACGGCATCGTCGTGCCGATGGTCAATACCATCGAGGAAGCGAAAATCGCCATCGCGGCGGCCAAGTACCCGCCCGAAGGAAATCGCTCACTGGGAGGGACGCTTCACGCTCTCAACTTTGATGCGACAGCCGGTGAATATTTCAAATATGCCAACGATGAGATCCTCGTGATTCTGCAGACTGAATCTCCGGAAGGAGTCGCGAACGCCGAGGAGATTTACTCGTTGCCGGGTGTCGATGCGATTTTCGTCGGACCGAACGATCTGACGTGGCAGATGAAAGCTCCCGACGGAACACCGCCGACCGCCGAAGAATTCGAAGCCGCACTCCAGCAGGTTCTGGCGGCGGGCCAGAAAACTGGAACCCCAGTCGGTCTGCACGTGCAAACGATCAAAGAGGTCGAACAGCGCACCGCCGAAGGCTGGCAGTTCATCGCACTGCAAAGCGAACTGAAGATGATGGTCAATGAAGCCCAGCGTCTCGTCCAGGCGCTCGGCCAGAAATCCACTCAGCGAGATCTGGCTCGGTACTGATCTGTTCTCGGAAGAAGAGATCGCGACCCGACCGCATCGCGGCCGGGTCATCCTGAGGAGTACGAAAGGACGTTGCGATCTCTTTGGGGTTCAACTCACGGAGTCGGCTCTGGAGTTGGGTCCTCCGTCTCGGGCGTTGGATCCGACTCTGGCGTTGGGTCCGGTTCTGGTGTGGGGTCCGGTTCTGGTGTGGGATCCGGCTCTGTTGTGGGGTCCGGTTCCGTTGTGGGGTCCGGTTCCGTGGTCGGATCGGGTTCCGTCGTAGGATCCGGCTCCGTTGTGGGGTCAGGTTCCGTGGTCGGATCGGGTTCCGTCGTGGGATCCGGAGTCGGCAGGGAACTTTCTCCTGTGCGTCGGGTGTAATCGGTACGCGCGGCTTCTTCGAGTTGATCGGCACGTGCGAGCAGTTCGGCATTATCGTTTTCGAGCGCTATGTCTCTCAACCGGTCGACCTGTGCTAATCGTCTGGACAGAATTTTATCGGCGTTAATTCTGGCGAGTCGATTCTGGCCTTTGTTGACGAGTGCGCTTCGAGTTAGTCCGGGATTCTCACCGGCGGGGCGTGCTCCACGATCATCCGAACGTCCACGAGCGACGCCTGGATTTTCTGGACGACCGGGGTTTTCAGGTCGTTGACTTCGCTCAGCCGACGGTCCTCGATTTTCACGGGCCGAAGCTCCTCGATCCTCACGAGCCGAGGCTCCTCGATCCTCGCGTGCCGAAGCTCCCCGATCTTCTCTGGCTTCCGCTCCTCGATCTTCACGAGCCGAAGCTCCTCGATCGTCGCGCCGCTGTTCGGCTTGCTCTCGTCCTCGATCCGCCGCTTCACGAGCACGATCGGTACGCTGCGATCCGGGGTTTTCGGGAGGTGCTGCACTCAGCGGCAATCCGAGGCCGAGGCAGAACGCCATCGACAGAGAAATACGATTCCATTTCATGTTTGACTCCTGATTCCGTTCAGGGAAGAGAGAAAAGTGAATGTTGTCTCGAAGACTGGTTGATGTAGGTGATAATTCCTCTTGCGTCAATATCTGAAATCGGAGAACATCCCGCTCCCCAATCACCAGAACACAGAAAAAACAGGGTTTTTCAGCGAATTACGTCTCCATGATGCTTCGAAATCCTCCCCGACACCGGCTGGCCATTACACCCGGGTCGGGTTACCTGATTTTACAACGATGGGGGATTCTCTTAGGCGTATTACTGCTGATGAATTCACTCCTGGAAACGGGATTCGCCAGCGATGCCGTTCGGGAGCGAATTCTCCAAAAGCTCGAAGCCGATCCTGAGGATGCTTCCTCCTGGAGATTGCTGGGCCGCCTCTTGTACAAGCGAGGTGAGTTGGAGGACTCAGCGGGTTCGTTATCCCGCTCGTTGCTCCTCGATCCGACGCGGGCGGCTGCGCATTTCGATTACGGTCAGACGCTCTTGAAACTCGGTCAGCACACGAAAGCTGTTCGCGCCTTTCGCGAGACGATTCGACTCGCTCCCGAAAGCGAATACGCTCAATCTGCCCGATCCCAACTGGAGTTGCTCGGAATCCCGGAGCGTGAAATTCTCATGCTGGACGAGACGACCGAGGCAACCGACACCGGCGAACCGTTGATCACAATCGTCTCGCACGAAGTGACACGCTTCGACGGTTCCGACAAACCCCCCGATCGCGACGATGCTTTTTTTCAATCTCTGATCGATCCGGAGAAGATGTTCGACTTCAAGATCGAACTGGGGTTTCAATACAACAGCAACGTTGCGCTCGCACCGACCAGCCGGCAGCTTGTCCCGGGAGATCGCGAAAGTTTTCAGTTTTTCATCGATCCCGACATTGAGTGGACTCTCTGGAAGAACGGAGCCAACCGTTTCGGTGTGCTCTACAATGGACAGTTCACCTTCAACGAAAGCAGCTTCGACACGTTCAATCTCGAGAGCTATCAGCCAGGCCTGTTCTGGGAGACCAGCATCTTTCGCGGAGAGACGGAGATCATTCCTCGCCTCGACTACGAATTCACCCACGATGAATTTCAGGGAGAGACGTTCGCCAATCGTCACTCGTTGACGGCTTCGTCACTGGTCCTGTGGGACGACATCGAGTCAACCTATGCCTACTGGACGATCGACGGGACAAACTATCTGCAGGACGGTCTGACACCGTCGCTCACCTCGCAGGACGGTCTCAACAACATGGTCGGAGTCAGCCACGAATGGTACTGGCGAAACCGTTTCTGGAAGTCGTTCTCGGTCGGAGCCGATGTCCAGCGAACTGACACCGACGGCGCGAATTTTCGCTTTCACGGAATCCAGGTGTATGCGGAATCGGAGTATCGGCTCGCGACGGACTGGGACCTCGAACTCGAAGCGGGCTACGGCTATCGGGACTACTTCGACTTCGTCGGAACGCCCACTCGAAACGAACACAACTGGCGTGCCGGACTCGAACTCGAAAAGAGGATCAACGATCACATGCGGATGAGCTTCGTCGTGCGTTATAGTCGTTTCGATTCCGAAAACCCGCTGTTCGACGCCGATCGTTTTCTGGCGGGGATCGTCTCGCGGTTCGATTTTTGAACGCCGACCGCCCCGGAACTGCCCGATCAATTCACACAAGCCAAGTCAATTCACATAAATTGTCAAAGAACTATTGGAGAGGAATCGGGAATCAGGGAGCCAACTTGACCTTCCGGCCTTGCGTTCTTGTTTCACGCAAACTGTTAACTTTTGTTAACTTGATAAAAAACGATTCGAGTTCAGATTCGATCGATACCTCTTCGAATCTGACGTGTTTCATCTTCTGACAGGTCGCAAGGCGTTTCTGAACTGCGACCGGGACAAGGCAGGATTTCCGCTCATCGCGAAGTTTGATAGCGGGATTCCTTTGACAGGCAGGAACTATGGTCACCATTTCAGAGACCTCGATTCGATTTTGTTGTCCGAACGATCACAAACTCCGCGTTCCTCTGCATTACGAAGGACGTCGAGTCGCGTGCCCGGTTTGCCACATCTCGATGATCGTCGGTGAGGTACCGCCC
>DATKCB010000304.1:0-6364 GCA_035513495.1 Planctomycetaceae bacterium
ATTTCAGGACTGAGCGCATTATACGGACTCTCTCTGCAAGATTCGTTTTTCGATCCTCGGTTCTGGGAGCAGATTCAGAAGCATCCGACTCTAGTCGAATTGTCTCTCACGAACTGTCCTATCGATGGATCGACATGGAAAGGACTTTGCGGGATCGAAAATCTCCGGGAACTCGATGTAACAATTCCCTGGGACTTGGGGCTTTTGACCCCGGAGACGCGTCCTAAGCCCGCCGAACACAGCTGGGGAGTCACACCTACCGATACCGAGACCTACGAACTTGGTCCACCGATACAACCCAAAGGAACTTATCCGGCAGGCGATGAATGGAAGCCCGTGGCGAATCTCAGAAACCTTGAGAGCCTATCGTTTAAGAATGTCTTGATCACCGAAGAACTCACGCAGGCTTTGACCGCTCTTCCTCATTTGAGAGAACTCAGCTTCAATAATTTCTCGTTCGACGAAGAATGTCTCGATCATCTGGCGAGTATCCCGACACTCAAGTATCTCACACTCTATAACACCAAAGTAACTGCTGCAGAGTTGGAAGCGTTCCGAGAGAAACGTCCCGACGTTGAAATCGATCATGACATCGAGGGGATACTCTCGGATCGTCGCGCCAAGCAGTTGATTAATGCGGGACCGTGAGATCAGGTCACCTCCCACACCCGTTGAACTTCCGGCTCCCGATACACCGCCCCGCCCGTCACGACTTCGAGATTATCGAGAATCTGCGCTCGGCCCGCTCCGTGCGAGTGGCCACAGAGGACGGTCATCGATTTGTCGGGATGCCGTCGCATCGTATCGCGGAGAACTTCTCCCACTGCGTGACAGGTAAAATGAGGCGACCAGTTTTCGTCCGAGAGGCGGCCTTCGTGCCAGCACGCTTCGAGAAACGGCGGAACGTGTGTCAGAACGATGATCTGGTTGCTCTGCCCCAGCGCGTCATGCAGATGTCGTTCGAGCGACGCGGCGGCGTCCTGTCCGAGGGACTTGAGACGTTCGAGCAGTGCGGGAGTCAGGATGTTCTCAAGCAGGCGTGACTCGCCGCGGCGCGTTGCGCGGAGTTCTTCGATCAGCAGATAGTCGTTGAGAACGACGTCCGACGCCAGAAAATCTCCAATCTGGCCATCTCCCCAGCCCCCGTGCCCGATCAGGCTGGTCGATTCGGAGATGCGGACGACGCCTGTCTCGGGGAGCCAGTGGAGCAGGTTCGATTTGTGCGTCAATCGCCGCGCTGCGAGACGGACATTCGCGATCGAGCCGCGATAGTAATCGTGATTGCCGAAAACGAAATAAATCGGGACTCTGCAGGCGTCGGCCAGCGCGTGCAGATATTTCTCGAACGAGTCCGCCTCTCCGATGTCGCCGCCGATCAGCAGTATGTCGGGGCGCGACTCGTTGATCTCGTTGATGAACCCCTCTAATCGCTCGGACGAGACGAAATTGAGATGAGGATCGGTGATCCAGGCGAGACGCGGCATGGGACGGTGAGAACCGATTCGCTCAGGTGTTGGGGGACATGCCCGAGTCTTTTCGCAGCAGTTTACGATCCGTATCGGAAAACGATTGCAAGTGCGGTTCGCGGACGGCCGACGAGGGCTGTTTCGCACGGGAGTCGGCCATTTCGGCGGCCACCACCGGTTCCGGAGGTTGTTCGGCACCGTCCCGAGGGATTCGTTTTTCAATAAATTTTCCCAGCGAACCTGCGAGCATGGCCGGGAGCAGGATCAGGTCGGCAAATGTCGCCGCTCCGATCAATGCGGCCATCAGCCAGCCGAAGCGGCTCACGAGCAACAGGTCGGCGAACGAGAGCATATACATTCCCAGCCCGACGATCATGCTGGTCTGCCACATCGCCGGAGCGCAATGACCCATCGCGAGCGCGATCGAGTCTTCGCGCGAGCGACCCTCGCGAATCCCTTGCCGGAACCACGTCAAGAGGTGCAGCGTTCCGTCGATCGCAATTCCGAGCGCGACCGAAGCGGTGATCATTGTTCCGATATCGACATTCAGGCCGTTCCAGGAAATGAGACCGAACACGACGCCGACGGGCCAGAGGTTCGGGAGCATCGTCAGCAGTCCCGAAATCGGGTCTTTCAGCACGATCATCAGCACGATGGCGATCAGGACGAACGCATAGGCAAAACTGCGAATCAGACTTTCGAGAACCGCTTCCTGAGTGCGGAGGAAAATCGGAACCATACCGGTTACAACGTGTTTGGTCCCGGCGTGAATCTTCAGTTCTCTTTGCGCGATCTCGTCGATCTCCTGGGTGAGGTCTCCATAATTCAGATCGCTCATGATTGCGACCTGGGCGCTGATCCGCCACAGTTCGTCCTGGGGACTGCTCAATCGATAATGGTTGGGCGAAATGTGTTCGTCCGAGGGGAGTTTCGCTCCCTCTTCGAGACCGCGCGATACAAATGCGGATGCGTCCCGCTCGCCGTTGAACACTCGTTTCTCAAGTTCGTTCGATCGTCGGTAAAACGCCATTTTCTTGTTGGGACGAAACAATCCGCCTCTGGAATCCTCGGGAGTAAACTCGGGGATTTCCTGGACTTCGAACATATCTGCCAGCGAGAGCGTTCCGCTGATCTCGGGATGCTTGCGGATTTTTTCTTCGATGCGGCGGACCAGTTCGATTCGTTCGACGAATGTCAGGTCTTTGCGGGCCTGTTCGTCGAACTGCACGATCGTATCGACCGAAACGATATTGACCAGATTGTCCTCGATGAAGTGGTAATCGGCGACAATTTCCGAATCTTTGGGAAAATACCGAATGACTTTCGTTTCGGTTTTGAAATGTTGCAGGCCCGCAGTCGCCCAGATTCCCAAAGCCAGACAGATCACTGTGATCGGCAGATGATGCCGGCAGAGCCACCCCCCCAGCAGATGCCACGGTCTGGAATCGAGGTTGCTGACTGGAACTCCTTTGGACGGCCAGAACTGTAACATCGAGGGGAGGCAGTACATCACGGCGAGAAACCCGATCAGGCAGCCGACCGAAGAATACACTCCGAAGTCCCTGACCGGGACGAGCGAACTCGATCCCAGCGAAGACATCCCGATGGCCGTGGTCAGGCTCGCCAGAAAACAGGGCATGAACGCCATTTTGACCGCTTCGGGGACGGCTTTTTCGGGCGCCTTCAAAACCGCGTGTTTCCAGTAATTGGCCACGTGAATGGCACCCGACATCGTGAGCACCATCAGCAGCGTCGGCATCACCACCAGAACCATATTCATGCTGCCGTCGGTGGCCGGGACAAGCGCCATCGACACGTATACGGTATAGATCGAAGAGACCAGCACCAGCACCGCCAGCCGAACGCTCTTGAGCATCAGAAACGAGAGCAGGATCCCCAGCATCATCGAGGTGAGAATCGGAGATCGCTTCCAGAACGTCGTTCCAGGATAACGATCGTTATTAGCGGCCTTTTTCACTTCGAGATTGAGCGACGCACTGGCCACCGTCCGGCCGCCCATGTGCAGATGTTCGGGAGAAATCTCGCACGACAGAGCCACCTTGCGGATCGCCTCGATCGCCTCCTCCTTCTCGGCCTCGCCCGCTTCGCTCAATCGAACCAGAACCGCGACCGGAGTACCCGCCTGAAAAAACGTTTCGGCGATCAACGGCTCTCCGCCGGGAAGATTATCCGAGGCGGGACTGTGCAGCTTCGAAAGCTCGGTCCGCAGCGCGGCGGTCCGTTCGTGCGAATAGCCGATTCCCTCGTACGTGATCTGCAGATCGTGAGCGGCAATTTCGAGGTGATGGTCTTCGAGGTAGTCATCTTCTTCGTCTTCGAGCCGCGCTGCTTCGGCAGCCAGAATTTCGTCCATCAGCTTGGCGTCGGCTTCCGAGAAGTCAATTTCCGGGGGGATGAACGGATCGAGGATTTTGACTTCGATCCCCAGTTTGTCGCGCATCGTCGATTCGATCTGAGCGATCGTCTGGCGTTTTCGCTGCTGGCCGGTTTCGGTCAATTTGACCTTGAGCGGACCGCGACCGATCAACAGGCCGGTCATGCGACGGACGGCTTCCTCGGGATCGTCGACCTGGGAGAGGATCTGTTTCAATCCCTCCTGGGGCGTTGAGACGCGATCGACGGCTTGCAGACCCTCCCGGGGAATCCCGTCAGCATCCTTGACCCCTTCCAGTTTTCGTTGCAGCAGTTTGATCCGCGGATCGTTGATCGAGGAACCTTTCCAGGTAATGAAAATCGTTTCCTCGTTGGGGAAATGACTCAGATACCAGTCGAGCGTGATGGCATTGATGTCCTCCTTCGGAAGCCAGTTTTCGACGTCGTTATGGAGTTCGATCTGCTTCAGAAAATATCCACCGACAATCACCGGCGGGATCATCAGGACCAGAACCCACATCGCGAGTCCGTGGCCCCAGCGATCTTTTTTCTCGAAAAAATTTGCCATCTATTCAAACTCGTATGCGGTGGAATTCACCCGCGTCCGAAAGAACTCGCAGTTCGAGGAACTCCATCTCGGTCGCGGGGAATATCGGTATCAGGTCAGTTTCAGTGGGAACGAAAATCGGATCCGTCGATCATCCGGAAATCCGGTCAGGTCGTGAAAAAAAGTTTGAATCTTCAGATCGTACACTCCCGGACGTTGCCGAGTGTTTGTCCAAACCTCTTTCGATCAACGGAGTTTCCTCCAAACGTTGCACATTCTAGCAGTTATGCGATTTGATGCGAGACCATCCCGGCGCGAAATGAACTCGCAGAACCAGTCAAACATGGGAGCATTGAAGCCCGCAAACTCGACCCAGTTTACCAATACGTCCAGTTTTAGGGAATTTCATCCATGATAGCCCTACAGCGCAAGCTGTTGGGGGAATGGCTCTCCGGTTTCTACTGTCGTAGAGATTCGATTGATTCGTCCCATCACGAAGCCGTTTGAGGGTGGTAATAGGGTATAGGTGTTCGAGAAGTTCTTTCCGCGATCCCCTGATTGCTTGCGCAATCTGGCTTAATGGGAATCCTTCGCTGTGGGTTGTGTCAGCAATGACACCACCCACAACGTCACGAATCCGAGCGGAATCGTCACGAGGCCGGGCTGTGAAAACGGGACCGGCGAGGTCGCCGGATCGAGTCCGTAGACTGATTTGTAGGTGTCTCCCGAGAGCAGAATCCAGCCGAGCGAGCTGATCATTCCGACCAGAATCGCGACCGTGATTCCCTGCTTGGTAGTTCCCTTCCAGAACAGCAGCATCACCAGGGCCGGAAGATTCGCCGAGGCGGCGATCGAAAACGCCCAGCCGACGAGAAATCCGACGTTCATATTCTTGAACAGAATTCCCAGCACGATCGCGATCGCCCCGACCACGACCGAAGAGATTTTCGCCAGCCGTACCTGCTCGGCGTCGTTCAGCTTCTCCTTGAACAGAAATCCCGCCAGGTCGTGCGCCACCGCTCCGGCAGAGGCCAGAATCAATCCGCTCACGGTTCCCAGCACCGTCGTGAACGCGATCGCCGAGATGACTGCAAACAGCCAGTTCGCCTCGCTTTTCGCCAACAGCGGAGCCGACATGTTGGTGTCGGTCAGGTCCATGTTGCCGGAAGTCATTGCTCCCAGCCCGATGTACAAAGTGAGCACGTAGAAAAATCCGATCGTCGCGATCCCCACGATCGTACTCTTGCGGGCGCTGGCACCGTCCTTGACGGTGTAATAGCGGATCAGAATATGCGGCAGCGACGCTGTTCCGCAAAACAGTGCGAGCATCAACGAGATAAAATCGAGTTTGTTCGACCAGTTGTCCGAACGGATGCCTGCGAACGTCGGGGATTCGCCCGGACGCAGGACCTCACTACCGGGCGTCAGTTTCTGGTAATGAACGGTCGTACTTGTTTTGTCGGCATTGGTGACTTTCTGGTATCTCCACAACACGACATCGCTCTCCTGGAGCGTGCTGAAAAACGACAGGATCCCGAGCGGTCCGGTTTCTTCTTCGTCGCCGGGGAGTTTGCTGATCCACCCGATCGGGTGAAGTTCCGGTTCCCCTTTTTTGGTTCCTTTCACTTGTCCGTTGACGAGAATCTGGCCCTCTGCGTTTTCGGAGACCGTTTGTGCTTCGAGCAACACGATGCCCTTTGACTCAGTCTGTTCCGACTGGATCGAAGCCTGAGCGCTCCAGACCGAAACAATCCCGTCCCGATCTTTCATTCGCCAGAAATTCGTCGCGGTTACCCAACCCGCCTCGGGGGGAATGACTTCATAGGAGATGTCCGCTCCTTCGAATTGAAACTTGTAAGAACCGTCGTCTTGCGGAAAAGCCGTTAAGGTTTTGAACTCGTACCCGTCTGATCCTCCCGATTTCGCCTCGTATCCTCGGGCGAGCAACATCACGACG
>DATKCB010000305.1:0-9208 GCA_035513495.1 Planctomycetaceae bacterium
TTCGAGGCCGATCTTCATGATCGGTATATTCACGCCCCAGATCACCGCCACGCCGAGCAAGGACGCGTCCGGCCAGAAGGCGGCGGATCGGTGTTGAGCATCAGAGCGGGGTGCGGGAGTGTTCAAGGTTCATTGTTCAGAAGAGGGAGGGTTGAATCGCGCATGCCCACCCTGCTGCGCGATGTGGGCGGAGTACTCGTTTGTGAATTGCCACCCCTGATTTATTTTCCGTTTTCGAGCGGGTAGTCGTCGGGATTCCAGACAGCTTTGGGATATCGGGGGTTCATTTCGCGGAGGGTTTCGACAATGGTCCGGCAGACGGCGAGGTTGCGGTACCATTTCTGGTCGGAAGGAATCACGAACCAGGGGGCGTGTTCGGTGTGGCATTTGTTGAGGGCGTCTTCGAAGGCGGCCTGATACTCGTCCCAGTGTTTGCTTTCTTCGACGTCGTCAGGTGAGAACTTCCAGAGCTTTTCCGGTTGGGTGAGGCGGGCACGGAACCGCTCGTGCTGTTCTTCGTGGGAGATGTGCAGAAAGAATTTGAGGATCGTCGTGCCGGAGTCGGTCAGGAGCCGTTCGAATTCGTTGATGCGGTCATATCGCTTCGACCAGACATCTTTCGGAACGAGGTTTTTCACGCGCACGATCAGGACGTCTTCGTAATGCGAACGGTTGAAGAAGCGGATCATGCCGCGGGTAGGAACTTCGCGGTGAATCCGCCAGAGAAAATCGTGGGAGAGTTCGAGCGTCGAGGGAGCCTTGAACGACGAGACGCGGACTCCCTGCGGATTGACTCCTCTCAGGACGTGGCGGATCGTGCCGTCTTTGCCTCCGGCATCCATCGCCTGCAGCACGATGAGCAGTGACCGTTCACCCTCGGCGTACAACCTCTGCTGCCATTCGATCAGTTCTTCGCGGAGCGTGAAGAACTCGGCCTCGGCCACTTCGCGCTCCGAATGGAAGTCCTTGCCGTTCGTCGAACATCTGGAGAGCTTGATGGGCTTGCTGGCGACGAGCCGATGCGGGTTTTTCATTCGGAGTCTTCCAAGATGCCGGGGTCGTCGAGGTCGGGGAGTTCGCTCGGCCTCCAGACTGATACGAGGGGAACGGCAGAGGCGAGTTCGAGTTCGCCCCAATTCTCGAGTTCGGGTTCGAACCGCGCGATGGCGGCGGTGGGAAATCGGACCGGCTTGGCAGCCCAGCGGGAGGCGAGGATTTCCATCCCGGGATTGTGGGCCACGACCAGAGTTTTCGCAGACGTTCCGTCAAACTCGCGAACCGTGGCGACCAGTTGGGAAGGAGACGCGTGATAGAGATCGTCTCTCAGGACGACGCGGGGAGCGGGATCCCAGAAGGGAATCATCCGCTCGGACGTCTCTCGCGCGCGGGCCGCGGTGGAACAGAGTATCACATCGGGGACAAGCTGTTCTTCCAGCAGTTTCAACGCCATGCGGCGGGCGGCCTGGCGTCCCCGTTTTTTGAGCGGACGTTCGAAGTCGGTCGCGGCGGGATGATCCCAGCTCGATTTGGCATGTCGCATCAGGAGCAGTGTGGCCATGTGATTCCTCCGTGAACAGGTTGGCTTCGAGCATATCATGCGTCGTGACGATGGTTCGATCAAGATCGATTGTGCGATTGGAAGTGGAAATCGCTTCGTTCCAGACGAGTCGAGTGCTGCCCGGCTGGCCTGCGCAAGCGGTTCAGAAGTGAGACTCTCCATCGGCCAGATGCGGGACAAACACGGTTCGCGAGGCTTGGGAGATCCGGATCGAATCGTCGATCGCCTCGCGAAACAGGATTTCCTGGCTGCGGAGCGGCATTTTCTTTTTCGATCGAATGCGGCGGTACGAACCGTCTTTCTTCTGCCGGTGCGACTTCTGATTGTCCCGAAAATAGGTCTTGAGAATGTCGATCAGGCGTTCGCGGTTTTCGGGGGATTCGACGGGGACCATCAGTTCGAGCCGCCGGTCGAGGTTGCGTGGCATCCAGTCGGCGCTCGAGAGGAACAGTTGCGGGTCTCCTCCGTGATGGAAGTACAGAATGCGGGCATGTTCGAGAAACCGATCGATAATGCTGACGACGTCGATGTTTTCACTGAGTCCGGCCACACCCGGTATCAGACAGCAGGCACCCCGGACGTTCAGTCGAATCCTCACTCCCGCTTGCGAGGCGCGATAGAGCGCTTCGATCAACGGAGGGTCGACGAGCGAATTGACTTTGACCATGATCTCGGCGGGCTGGTTCTGTTTTTTCCGCTCGATTTCCCCTTCGATCAATTCGAGCAGTTTTGAGCGAATCGTCATCGGAGCGGCATCGAGTTTGTGAAAACGATTGGGCTGACTGTAACCGGTGATCGCGTACATGAAGTTGACGGCATCGCTGCCGAGTTCGTTGTCGCTGGTGAAGAGGCTTGCGTCTCTGTAGATGCGGGCCGTGATTTCGTTGTAGTTGCCGGTTCCGAAATGACAGTAGCGGCGGATGCCTTGCGGCTCGCGGCGGACGACCACGCAGACCTTGGCGTGGGTTTTGAGCCCCTTGATTCCGTAAATGACCTGGACCCCGGCGCGCTCGAGGTCTTTGGCCCAGGCGATGTTACGGGCTTCGTCGAAGCGTGCTTTGAGTTCGACGACGACCGCCACGTGTTTGCCGTTTTCGGCGGCTTTCATCAAGGCCGAGACGATGGGACTCTTGCTGCTCGTGCGGTAGAGCGTCTGTTTGATGGCAAGCACGTCGGGATCGGCGGCGGCTTGTTCGAGGAAGCGGATCACCGGTTCGAAACTCTGGTAAGGGTGGTACAAGAGCACATCGCGTTCGGCAAGAATCTCGAACAGATCGGCCGTGGGGGGGATTTCGGGAGAGGGTTGCGGCAGCCATTCGTCGATCTTGAGTTCGTCGAATCCGGAGATACCGACCAGTTCCCAGAAGGCCGACATGTCGAGCGGTGCGGACGTCGGATAGACTCCGTTCGGGTCGAGATTCAACAGCTTTCGCAGGAATTCGACCAGTTCTTCGGACGCGTTTTCGGCAATTTCGAGACGGACGCAGTCCGCTTCTTTTCGCGCTTCGAGCAGGTCTTCCATACCGCTCATCAGATCAGATGCCTGCTCCTCCTGGAGCGCCAGATCGGCGTTTCGTGTGATCCGGAACGGGACGCTCTCCAGAATCGTTTCACCTTTGAAGAATCGATCCGCAAACAGGCAGACGGCATCCTCCAGCAGAATGTAATCGTATCCTCCTCCGTCGGAGGGGAGCGTGATGAAACGCAGCGGATAGGCGTTGAACGGAATCACGGCGATCCGCGGAACATCGACCCCGTCGAACTGTTCGATCGGCTGCATCCGCACGCACACGCTGAGCGATTCGTGCACCAGCAGCGGAAAATTGACGTCGGCCCCGATCCGCATCGGCGTCAGTACGGAGAAGATTTCGTCGCGGAACAGCGTTCTCAAAAAACTCTGCTGCTTTTCGGTCAACTGCGCGCCGGTCACGCGGCGCAAACCGGCGGCGGTCAATCCGGGTTCGACTTCGTTCAGATAGCATTCGGACTGTTCGCCGACCATCGCGCGCGCTTTTTCGTGAATCCGGCGGAGCTGTTCTCCGGGAGACAGCCCCGAGGGATCGTGACGGGAGACTCCACGGCGATGGAGCAACTGCAATCCTCCGACGCGGACCTTGAAGAACTCATCGAGATTCGAGCCGGTGATGGCCAGAAATTTGAGACGTTCGAGCAACGGGAGCGAAGCGTCCCGCGCTTCTCCCAGCACGCGGCTGTTGAATTCGAGCCAACTGAGTTCGCGATTGAAAAGTTGAGGAGTGTCGGTCATGTGGTTACTGAATGCAGCTCGATGATTTTGGTTTAAGAGACGGATTTTCTGGACGGACGGAGGACAACCTGTAGGCCGAAAATATCCTCGAACAGCGACCCTTTCTGCTTGATCGCAAGTTGTTCGACGGACAGATCGGTCGCGTGAGGCACGTTGATCACGAAGCGGCGTTCCTGAATTTCACACTCGATGTCCCCCACACGCGCGCTCCGCGATCGATCGAGCGCATCGGCGACGCGGAGAATCGCCGCCAGTTGGCGAACCAGCACGCGTTCTTCGCGCGAGAGCGTATCGTATCCCTGATGCGTCGGCTTGGGGCTGGCCCGGCGATGATATCGAGCGACCAGTGAGGCGAGCAGCAATCCCCGGCGGCTGAGGCCGAACAGTTCGCAATGCAGCATGATGTACATCGAGTGTTTGTGGTATCCGCTGGATTCGAGATACATTCCCGATTCGTGCAACAGTGCGGCCGTGCGGAGCAACACTTCGTGGCGGACGTCGATTCCGAACTCGGTTCGCAAGGCGGCAAACAGTTTGCGGGAGAGCAGCTCCACCTGTTCGGCGTGTCGTAAATCGAGATGAAATTTTCGGGCGACCTCGTGTGCCGAGCGTAGAATCTGTTCGTCGAAACTGGTGTTCCAGGTTTCGCGAGACGCCATCTCCTTGAGCAGCCCGTCTCTCAGACTGAAGCGTGTGACCAGCAGATGATCCAGCCCGAGCCGGTTCGCGATCGTCTGATTGACCAGCAGGGCCGGTCCCAAAGTCGCCGCGTCGTCGTAACTCAAGCGAAACTTGCGGACGATCTGGTCGAACGACTGATGCAGAATCAGATCGGCGAATCGGTCGAGTTCTTGAAGCGGCAGACGTCCCAGTTCATCGGGAGTCCAGTCTTCCAGGAGATGAGACGCAGCAAACCGCATGTCGCCCCCGAGCGCGACCATCTGATCGACCCCTTCCTTACCGAGTTGATGCTGAATCTGATCGACCATCTGATTGATCCGGTCGGCCATGATTTCCCGTCCGGGCATGTGAGTCGACTGCATTCGGTTGAGACTTTCCCACAAACGGACCGTCCCGAGCCGATACGTGTGAGAAGCGAGTACGTCCTCTCCCTGCACGAGCAGCAGTTCGGTGCTTCCGCCGCCGACCTCGACGATCAGCGAACGCCTGTCGGAAAGCGCCGATTCGACCCGCAGAAACGGCTGGATCCCCAGGTACGTGATCCGAACCACATCCGGTTCTTCGATCGGTTCGATCTGGAATCCGGTCGCGCTGTAAATCCGGTCGAGAAAGGTCAGGCGATTCTCGGCTTCGCGGACCGAACTCGTGGCGACGATCCGAATCTGATCGTCCTTGGTGATTTGAAATTCGTTGAGTACCTGGCGGTAGCTTTTCAGAATCCGCACGCATTTTTCGATGGTGTTTTTCTGCAGCGATCCTGTGGTAAAGGTATCTTTGCCCAGATTGACTGCCTGAAACAATTGTTGCAGAGTGCGGACCGACCCGTCGTTCGAGATTTCCGCGACTTCCATCCGGATCGAGGTGGTTCCGATATCGATGACGGCGACCGGGCGTGAAACGGTCGCCCGATGCTCGGGAGAAGGCTCCCGATCCCGCAGCGGATCTTCGCGTGTTTGCCGACTTGTTCCGTGTTCGCTGTTCATATTCGCGCTGACGATCTTCGAATTGATCTAGGTTTGTTTGAGGAAATTCCGCGCGAATGCCGCCGCTCCCATCACGGCGGCATCGTCACCCAATTCGGCAACGACGATTTTGAAGGAATCTTTGAACGAGGCCAGAATCCATTCTTCGACGCCGGCTTTGACCTCCTGACGAAACAGTTGCGGCAATGCTTCGACCAAGCCTCCGCCGAGAACGATCCGATCGGGCGAAAGCAGGTGGACGAGACTTCCCGCCGCCAAACCGATCTGCCGGGCCGCCTGCCGGACGATCTGATCGACGACGGGATCCTGCTTGACCGCCTCCGCGATCAGACCGCTGCGAATTTCACTCAGATCGGTCCCGGCTTTTTCCTTGACGAACGGCGCTTGTCCTCGAAATGCGGCTTGCGCGATGGCCGAAGAAATCGCGAGCCGGCTGGCCACCGCTTCCAGGCATCCGTGGCGACCGCATCCGCAGAGCGGACCGTCCGGCATGACCCTGATGTGCCCGATCTCCATACACGATCGCCCTTTCCCTTGCAGAATCCGGCCCTCGTACAGAAAGGCTCCTCCGATGCCGGTTCCGGGAAAAATCCCGAGCGCATTATGCGAACCTCGTGCTGCTCCGAATTGAAACTCTCCGTATAATCCCGCATCGACGTCATTCATCAAGATGACGGGAACATCAAATTTCTTTTTCAGAAAATCGCAAATCGCGGCTTTTTCCCAACCGAGATTGGGAGCCTCGTTGATGATTCCCTTGTCCAGATCGAGGAGGCCCGGACACCCGATCCCGATTCCCTTCAGGTTTTGCGGTGACAATTCGGCTTCTGTCAGAGCCTTCTGGATTGTCTCGGAAATTCGTTCCAGACCCGCATCGGCACCTTCGAATCCACGGGTTTTGCGGCGCTTGCGACCGAGCGGTTTCAACTCCTCGTCGAGAATGACGGCGAGCATTTTGGTTCCGCCCAGATCGAACCCTGCCCAGACGTTGTCAGTTTTTTCACCCATGAAACTTCCGTTTTCGCCCGTCGGAAAAAGAACAGCAGAATGACACTCCGATCCGGCTTCCTGTCTCGAAGCGGTTCGGTTGATTCAGTCTAACCGACGAGTGAGGTGGGGAGAAGCAACCTGTTCGGTCGGGGAAGCGAAATCATTGCAGAACCCCCCAGTTCGGCGGGTCAGTACAGTCCCAGCGATCGCATCGTCAACCGCAATTCGGGGATCGGGATCGTGACATCGAGCCGGAGATGGGTGGGAGCGACTTCGGCTCCGATGGAGGTGACGTCGGGAGAAATGGAGGTCGAAGCGGGAAGACGTTTTTTCAAATGTTCGGGCATGAGCGAACGAAGTCGTTGCTGGGAAACATGGAATTCGACGAGTTGATTCGGGCTGCGGTATTTCCGAAACAGTTCCACCTGTTGTTCGACACCGGCTTTTTCCGTATCGAGCAGTTTGATGCACGATTCCAGCAAGGCGCGATCCGATCCCAGAAACACAACGATTCGCTCTTCGACGTGGACCAACAGAATCTCGCCGCCGTGAGGCCCCAGAATTTCCCGCAATTGCGAGCGCAGTTCCGGAGTGTCTTCTTCCCAGCGCGCCTGTAACACATCGACGCGGTGACCTTCGATCTGGCGCTGGTTCTCGTACAGGACGAACGTCGGGAGAGGAATCGGCGAGAGTCCTTTGCTAATCAGATGCTCTCGTTTGTCTTCGGCGATCTGCGTGATGTGTTCGATAATCGATTTCGAACGGGAGGCGACTTCTCGATCGGTCGAGTCTTTCGATTTGTGCAACAGTGCGAGCGCCGGTTCTCCCAACAGTTTGAGCCGCAACGTGGCCGCTTTGCGGATCCGAAAATCGTCGGCACCGAGCTGATCGATGAGCCCTTGAATTTCTTCAGGTTCGATCTTCTCCTCGCGCATCGTGCTGGGATTATAGCTCGTACCGCGAGAAAATTTCACCAAGCCGGCCAGATCGCCGTAGAACTGTTTGGGGTCTTCGGGGCGCAAAATGGCGAGCAGGTTCATCAAGCCATGTTCTTCGATATTCTGGTTGAAGTAGCCTGCCGCCTGCGATTCGTCGAGAGAATTCCAGATTTCGTCAAACACCTCTTGAAACGTATTCGGCGTCGGGGTCAGAAACGGCCCGGCGATTTCCTTCAGGTGCCGAAAGTTCCCCTGATGCACATCCATCATCAGCCAGCGGAGAACCTGACGGACTTCCTCCGGATGATCCAGTCCGTCGGCGGTCTTGGAGATCGCGAATGCGAGGTTCCCCGTGGGAAATCCTCGCAAATCGGGTGCCCGGGTGCGGCTGCCCCAAGTCGCGAGAAGTTTCCTGGTCTGATCCGACAGAGTGTCGTCGAACGTCAGACGGAAACTCACGTTGACTCCCCGGTCGATCTTGCAACTCCACAGAACGAGTTCCGCAGCGTGGACCATTTCGTGCCCCGCTTGCCGCACTTCCTCGCGCTCGAATTCCGGCAGGTTTTCCAGCATTTGCTCGATCCCGCGTTTCGATTGCTCGGTGTGTCGCAGGAGGAAATGCGCGTTCAGGTGAAGCAGTATGTCTGATGTGGCGAGATGCGTGTCGGAATCGTTATCGAGTTGATCCCCGATCGATTTCGACTTTTGAAACTGTCGGATCGCCGACTCGCGCATCGACATCAACAGCGCTCCGTCCTTCGCGCTGATGTACATTCCCTTGGAATTGTTCAGACGATTATCAATCTTGTGGATTTTTTCGGGGACGAGAGACCCCTCGGGTAACGCGAAGTTCGCAGCGATTTCGTCAGCATCGGTGTAAGGCACCCGCAGGACCATCCCCTCAAAAAAATTCTCATTGAAATCGTCGCCCTCCCAGGGCATCAGCGCCAGCACGAATGTCCCCGAATCGTCGACCCCTTGCTTGATCCCGAGATAGCCCATCCCGACGCGAAAGAGATGCGAAAGCTGCCAATGATTGGGCGCGTTCAATTCCTTCAGCATCGCTTGTCCACGCGTCTCAACATCCTTCAAATTCTGAATACTGAAGCTTCCCGCGGCCTCGGCAGGAATGAAATCCAGAATCGATGTCGGCTGTTTGTTTTCCTCCGAATAAAGCGCCTTCTGCGAGAATCCGGACAATGCCGTCAACGTGATCAAACAGCTCATCAGATGCGTTTTCACAACAACTTCTCCAGAAGGGTATTGGGGAGAGAAGAAACACTTCCTCATCCCGAAAGTCGGGAAGCCCGGTGAAATCTCACACAAAAAAACAAGTTCGCACGAGATCGGGAGGGAAGATAAATCAAAGATCGTTTATTCGATGTGACGTTCTTCGCCAGGATACAGGCAGCGATAACCCTGCATGTCTACCCCGCCCAATCGTCCCAGTTCGTGCATCATGAGAAGTGTGACTTGTTGCAGCAGTTCCTGCGTTTTCCGTTGTCCATAAAAAGCTTCCAGCGAGATGGGTGTTCCGTAGGTGAGCTGCACCCTCGCCGTTTTCAGGAACGGTTTCAGCATGTCCTTCGCGGTCGGTGCTCCCTGGATAAACACCGGAATGACAGGCACCTCCGCAGCCAGGGCGAGCCACGCCGCTCCGGTATCGGCGGGGAGGAGTCCCCGAGTTCCCTGATTGATTCCCGCCTCGGGAAAGATTCCGACCAGGTGTCCCGCCTTGAGTTCGCGTAACGCCTGTTTGACCGAACTCATGTCCTGACCGGTTCGATCGACC
>DATKCB010000306.1:0-38928 GCA_035513495.1 Planctomycetaceae bacterium
TTGACCAATTTTGATGTTGTCAAGTTGTCAACTTGTCAAGTTCAGTAAACCTCGGGGAAAACGATCGAAAATCGCCGATTGTGAAGACCGCGCGCCATCAAATTGATGACACTTTGCATCGCAAAGCTTGTTTCACATTTCTCGGGGAGTGGATGTTGTCAATTTGATACACCTCCGATGGGGGGGATAAAGTGTAAGGTGGAAGAGTGGAAGGATTTGCGAGGAAGTAGGATGCAGGAAACAGGAAGTAGCCTCTGAAGGCTCCACGTTGAACCTTGAAAATTACACCTTGAACCTTATCTTTTGACATTCCCGATCTCCCCCGCTGTCCGCTTTCGGCTCTCCGCTTTCGCATGCCACTACTCTACCCGACTATGTTGCGCAACAAGGGGGGAAGGTGGCGGAGCGTCTCTGTTTTGGCGGGTTTCCTGAACAGCGTGTCGTGAAGGGGTGCCGGCTTGCGTAAAGAGAGGTGGGCATCCGAAGCAACTATGATCAGAAGAATCCGAGTTGCAGAATCAGAGACTCGGGTCAATTTTTTACCGGAGATGGTTCGGCTGCTTTCTCGCTCGGTGTTTCGAGCATCTCCGTGAGTGCGGCTTTGAACTGATCGACGATGTTCTGTCCTCCGCCGATGTAGAGGCGGGCGACGGTGCCGTCTTTGTCGACGACAATCAGTTGAGGAATCGATTCGACCTGATACCTCCGGGCCACGACGCCGTCGCGGTCGAGCGCGACCTTGGGGGAGAGATTGTGGCGTTCCAGAACTTCCCTGACCTGTTCGGGCCGCTCTTCGAGATTCACCGAAATCAGTTGCACCTGTTCGGGATCGAACGATTTCATGGCGTCTTCCATCAGCGGCATGGTGAGCATGCAAGGACCGCACCAGGTCGCCCAGAAATCGAGCACGATGATTTTGCCCTGTGCTTCCGACAACACGAACTTTTCACCCGTCAACAACTCCAGTTGGAAGTCGGGGGCCGGTTTGCCGACGAACGCTGAAGCGCGACCGTCATCGGCAGATCCGCCTTCGGCAGCCTGAACGTAGAGAGGATCGGGAGCGGGAGTCAGCACCCACTCGTGAAACGGCAAATCCCGGACCACGACTTCGATATGTCCGCCGAATACGATCTGGTCGATCGACGCCAGTTGAAAGCGGCACGCACCGATCACGTCGCTCGTTCCAATCACGCTCTCATCGCTGATTTCGCTCGGCACGAACGTCGATCGGTTGTCGCCAGCCAGAATCACCTGGACCTCGTGCAGTGATGGCGGTGCTGCAGACTCAACGTCTCTCTCGGCGATCAGCGGATCATCGGGACTACCGGGCGATGCTTCAGTTTTCTGTTGCAGCTTTTCGGGGTGGAGCCAGATGATGTGCGAAATGCGACTTAATGGAATCGCGGACTCAGCCAGGTGCAGCTCAATGACCAGGCGCTCTTCGACGAGTGAATTCAGTCGACAGCGAAGGAAGTCGCCCCGATCCGAGTAAAGCAGATGCGTGGGAGGGGATGTTTTCTGATTGCGGGGCAGTGTGAGCAATCTCTGCTTTTTATCCTCATCGAGAGCGGACATTTTTTGCGATCGCTTGAGAATGAGGGCTTTGATTTTTTCGTGAGGAATCAGATTCACTTCGGCGGAAGAACTGTTGAAATGAACCCCACTTTCATCGATGCGATTCACTCGGCACGGGAGCATGTCACCGCTGATCAGATGAAGATCGTGCGGTTCTTCGTTCTTGGGCTGGACGGGTGGTGCCGGTTTGCCCGGTCCTCCCAGGAACAACTGGCCGAACTGTTCCAGCAGTCCCCGTTGTCGGGGGATCTCTTGAACCGTGACGGTCGTGGGAACCTCCTGAGACGGGGGTGTTCGTTCGCGGTAGACAATTCGTCCGGAGGCGGTCCGAGTCAGCGGACTCGCTGTTCGGCTGCTGTCGGGATGCCAGACGAGGCAACTCGCGTCGTCGGTGACAGTTGCCGGATCGAGATGTCCGGTTAAACGATGGCCGCCGATCTCCAGATACCCGGATTTCGCCTGCGAGGAACTTGTCGTCTGCTCTTTCTCCGGTGCGCGAAAAGCGACCGACCGCACGAGCGCACACTCGATTTGGATGGGATTCAGCAGGTTCGGGACTTGCAGTGACAAGTGACGATCGTCGATCGACAGCAATTCTCCGGAGATTCGCGTTTGATCCTGGAGGCTGAAGATCAGGGAAGACGTCGATGCTGATTGACTCGCAGCAAACTCCGCCATGACGACCTGGCCGAGAGCGAACGAAACGTCCCCGGACGGCGACAGAACTGTGAGCTGCCGCGAGGAGCGATCGAACTTCTTCACTTGTCCCGAGATCAAGCGATCGTCGGCAAGCCGGAATCGAGAGGCGATCGAATCGGGCGTCAGCGGCAATGATCCATCCCAGCGGGCAACCCGCAATCGTTTGAGCCGAGTTTGCCCCGAGTGGTTGACCAGTGCAATCCCGGTCGTGCGCTCCCGCGGAGCTTTTTTCCCCTCTTCAACAGCCAGAGCAGCTTTTGACAGCAACTTGCCGCCGGGGAGGTAAACCAGAATCGAATCCGCCGTTTGATCCACGAAGACGATCAGCCGCACGTATTTGGCATCGCGATCGAGTTTTTGCAGTGGTTCGATCACTGCGACGTCGGGGCGTTCCCGGACGAGAATCAGTTGAGAATTCCAGGAGTCGAAACTCCAGCCGCGGGTATTGATCTGCTCTGCCGCCGGATCGACGCCAATCGCGAACGAAAAATTCGGGTCCTCGTCCCAGGTCAATTCAAATTCGACGACCGCCTTGTCGGGAATCGCGAAATCGCCCGCGAGACTCGAGTCGGGCTTGAGAGCGATCAATTCCGTTCCTTCGGCCTTCCATTCCCCCTTGACCTTTTTCCAATCTCCCAATCCCGAGAGTCCCGAAAACAGGATCGCCGGATTTTCGTCGATCCGATCCAGGCGATGAACCGTCTGTTCTCGAATCCGCACACGACCGAACCGGGGAGACTCCAGTTCGATCACGCCATCGCTCCAGTCGATCAGTTTACCCGAGAGCAGATCACCGTTGTGAAGTTCGAGCGCGAACTCGCCTTCCATTTTGAGGAGCGGATCGGCGGGAGGAAAATTGATCGATCCGATCTCCGGCAGCAGGAACTCGAACGGGCGGGTGAACGATTCTCCCTGCCAGGCAATCGCTTCTCCCGAGTCGATCGATCGAAAATTTCCCTTCGCACTCGACCCATTGCGCAACTGCAACACACCTGCGGGGGTATCGGATGTATCGACGAAGAGCGATTGGGCACGAGTCGTCTGCGCGTGAGTTGTCATGAACAGCAGAATCGCAAGAAATGTACGGAACTCGATTCGCATCATGATCAGCGTTCATAAATGGGGAGAAATCGGAAGTTCACCGCCAATGCCAACAGAGACAGCGGAGTGGACAATTCTTTGCCGTACGTACCGTTGAAGCTGCCGTCTGCAGACTGTTGCGCGCGAAATTGCCGGATCAGATCCTTGTTCCACTTCTGCCAGGAGTCGAAGTCCCCCTGAAAGAGTGCCTGCGCCTGATAGTAGTGCTGATACTCGAGTCCACCGTGTCCGGAACTTCCGCCGGTCAGCCGATCGGTGAGATATTTGAGAGTCGCTTTGTACTGCGGAAGATCCTTGCGTCGCGCGACTGCATAAACGAGCGTGCCGATCGAAATTCGGGCCATCGACTCATCGAAACCTCCCAGCCCGCCCGAATAAGCTACCTGTCCCGAGGGAGCGGTCATGCTGACGAAGTAGGCGATCGCCCGGTCGATCGAAGCATCGGGAACCTCGATGCCGGCGTTGCGCGCGGCGAGCAATCCGACGAGCATGGCCCCCGCGACCGAAGTATCCGCGTCCGACCCGCTGGGGGAATACCGCCAGGCACCGAGGGAGTTCTGCTTTTGAGAAGTGACGGCCGCCCGGACCGCCAGTTCGAGCGATTGACCGATCGTGAGATTTTTCTCACCGCTCCCTTCCGGCCAGAGGTTGCGGTCGTCGACCGCTCCGTAAGCCTCCGCCAGCCCCAGCATCGCGAATCCGTGATGATACATGCTGTTGCCGAAATATCCCGTCGATTTGTCCTGTTCGGAGATCATACTTTTAATCGCTCGGCGAAGATTCCCCGCGTACAGACCGAAATTGGGATCCTCACCCGCAGCGAGAAAACACATCACAGCCATCCCCGTCACGCCGGGTCCCGATTGACTGCCCTTCCAGCTTCCGTTCTCCGTTTGAGTCTTGACGAGAAATTGCAGCCCGCGATCGTACATTTCCCGCACGTCGCGCGGAACCGGATCACCGGTTCGGATCTCCGGAAGCTGCGCGTGCGACGTGGATTCGTTCGCAGGCAGTCCGATCAATAGTGCGAGAAAAAATGCGGGAACGATCTGGTTCCCCGTTCGCTTCGCCGAATTCGAGTTGGTCATCATTCTGAATACTTCAGTCTATCGTGGCGGAGTCGGGAATCGCGAGGTCGGAACGTACTGTTATTCCACCAACAAACCTTCCCGGATCAAGACCTGACGATACGCTTGACCGCGATTGATCAGCGGCTTCATCACTTTCCATTCGTTTTCCAGAAAAATCGGTTTGAGTTGTTCTTCCGGGATTTTCGAGATTCGATACAGCACCATATAGACGTGATAATAGGAAACAACATCCACTCGCAGGGGAGCTTCTTCGGCAAGGATCAGCTTCAGAAACTTCTCGCGCTGATCGCGGGTCAACGGGACCTCGTTCTCGATCAGAGCAACCGTTCCTCTGACCATACTTTCGTATTGACGCTTCCGTCTCCCGCGTTCGAATTCGGCGTATTGACTCTGTTGTGTGGCATCGAGCACGTAGGGAACGGCCTTGGCAAACAATGACTCGCGCGAGTGCAAACCGGCGGAGTACTTCTGACGGACCGGTTGAACTTTTTGATTGATCTCCTGATACTCCTCCATCGAGACGTTTCCGATCCGAATGGTCCGCCGAAGCGATTCGTACTCGTTAAAAAAACGATGAATGTCGCCGGCTCCCGCCAGTTCGAGTTTCGCTCGCTGTTCGGGGGTGAGATCGCAGGCCGCGACGATTAAATCGATCCGTGTTTGAATGATTTCCTCAAGTTCCTCCCGGACTCGATCGGTGGACTGCCGATTATTGAAGATCCAGGACATAATCGTCTGTTCGTTAATCTGGATCTCTCTGACCGGTTGGGCCAGCACCTGAACAGCGCCGAGATGCAGAGTCAGGAAAAGCAGCGCGACGAAAGCCAGAGCGAACGCCCTCCTCGACGAATCAATCAGGCCGCTGGAAGCAACGCGTCCGACGATGCCTCGAACGAATCGGAATCGCTCGCGATCCGCTCGACCGACGGATGATTCAGTCGCATCATTCATCGGCTGCCTCCTGCGAGTAGTCGTCGAGTTCTTCGAGCTGTACGCCGCCCCCCAATTGATCGAGTCCGATGTTTTGCGGCCAACCAAAGGAAATCCTGGAATTCGTTCGGCTCTTTCCGCTCCAGATTTTTTTCTGACGTTCGTTCAGAACGGGTTCCAGATCGGAAACGTCCGGCAACGGGCAGTAATCCCGATACATGAAAGTTTGCAGATTCGAGGACCAGGAGGGTTTCGCCTGTTCGATCAGAATTTGAGTTACCTTGCCGTAGTCTTCGACCGAAAACGACAGATTGTGATCGATGTGCATCGTCATCCACTCGCACGCGCCCCTGATGCGAGATGCGTCGCGCTGCCGCACCTCTGCGCGATAACGCTCGTATTTGTCCTGCGGAAGCACGTCGCCGGCCGATTTCAGCAACACATCGACCAATTGGCCGCGTGCGCCGTTCTCCTTGTTCTGGAATGCACCATGCTCGTTTCGCGATAATTCCCCGGCCATCACGAGTAACTCGGCGCTTCCGGCGGTGCGAATCTTTTCGAGTTGCTCCGGCTCGGGATCGGCAACTTTACGGAGGAAGTGAATTTCGATCGTCAGGACACGGTTCAGTGCAGGGAGATATTGTTGCAGTCGCGGATCCGCGTTTCCCAGGAGAGCACCTGGTCTCACTCGTTCCCTTGCTGGCGCAGCCGGTCCGATCATTCGTTCGATGGCTCTCGCGAACAGATTCCAGTCAGCTTTGTCGGCGTCGAGTTTCCGTTCGAGGGGTTCGCGTTCGACGAGATCGGTTCCTTCGATTTTTCGTTCGAGCGGCGGTCGCTCGACCGATTCGACTCTCGTCTCGTCGTTGGCCATCGTCAATGACATCGTTGGGGGAAGCATTACGAGCGTGAAAAACAGGATGAACAATAAGAAATTGTAACGCATCGCTTGGCGTTTCCTCCTCGCAGACATCGATCGATTCCGGAAATTCAAATTGACTCACGGGCGGTCGATGCGATTGAAATACTCGTCGAGTCCCGCTCGAAATTCTTCGGGTAAGACCGGACCCGAATAGCCCGCAGACTGCTCAGTCCCCTGGTCTTCTCGCACTTCCTTCTGATTCACACCGCTCCCGACGAGCGCCAGTGCCGTTTCTTTCGTGTCGCCACCACCACCGCCACCCGGACTCGAACCACCACCTCCGCCACCGTTCGGATTGAATCGCTTCGACTGCAAGAGCAGTTCGATCGCTTCGGTCTCAACGGCGATTGCAGGAGCTCCTGTTTCGGGTGATTTCAAGATCCCGGTCGCTTCGGCCATCACGGGAGAAACCGCTCGCAGGAGTTTGATTTCCTTGCCGAAATCCGCTTCGGCATCGGGGAGTTCGAGGATTCGCAAGATGACCTTGTCGATTCGATCCCGGAGGGAGTCCTGCGTTGCCGAGAGTTTTTCCGCTTCCTTCAGATGATCTTCCTTCGAGATCGCAGGCCGGGCCTGTTCGGCGACCCTCGTCTGTTCGCGCA
The DNA here is from genome assembly GCA_035513495.1 of Planctomycetaceae bacterium. GTDB lineage: Bacteria > Planctomycetota > Planctomycetia > Planctomycetales > Planctomycetaceae > DATKCB01. Next base: position 6,921 of record DATKCB010000306.1, read on the forward strand.
GATTGACTTCCGCTTCGAGAATCTGCAGCACTTCGAGCACGATCGAGGGGGGGAGGCTTCCCTTCGATTTGCATCCGGGACAGGCTCCGCATTTGGTGACATCGACCAGATTCTCGGCCCAGCGATCGAGCGATTCGCTCCAGTATTCCGCCTGCGAAATCGACAACCCGTTTTCCCGCCGCACGTCGTCGCTGAGCGTTCGCAGTCCGCTCACGACCTGTTCCTCGCGCATTTCATCGAGGACGTCCCTGAACCGCACGAACTGGCTCCGGTCGAAGTACGCTTCCATGTCATCCATAATGTAGGAAACGACCTGACTGCTCTCCGCTTCAACGTCGGCCAGATTCTGAAATGTTTCCGACATTGTTTGTTTATCTGAGTCGGCGGCCCCGAACGCGTCGTTGACGAGCGTCCCGAGCTTTTTCGCCACCTGCTCCTGGCGGCGGGAGGACGCCTTGAGCCGCTTGACCAGCGTGCTCCCTTCGAGGTTGGCCAGAAGTTCGTTCAGTTCGTCGGCGATCTTTTCGAATTCCGCCAGCAGATCCTTCTGCTCTTTCACGGCCTCTTCCACTTTTTCTCCGGACGGAGGTTTCGGTTTCGAATCGCTCTTCGCGTTTCCTGCGAGCATCGTCGTCGGTAAGGTCAAGCGCGGTTGCTTGGGATTCGACTCGGTCGGTTCTTTCGGATCACCCGGCTTGAATTCGTTACGGGTCGATTCCACATCGGTAATCGTCGGGATCGCGCTGGGTGGGGCCGGCTGTTTTCCGGCTGTTTTGGGATCTCCTCCTGAAACGTTTGACCGATTCTGTCCCGCGTTTTTCCCGAGATTGCTCTGGCTCGCCTGAGCGATTTGCGGAGCCTTGGCGGCTTCGCTCAACAGATCGGCGACCGAGGGCATCCGGTTACCCGAGATGTCCTTCAGGATTTGCATCATTTCGGCCCAGCGGTCGAGATGTCCGACGCCGATTTCAGGATTTCGCATCGCCTGTTTGAGCAGATCTTCTCCCGAGACAACGAGACCGGAGAGCCGGCGTCCGTTGGCGCGTTCGGCCGCGGCTTGAGTTTCGATTTGCTTGCGAACTTCGGGACGATCGAGTTCCTCCGACGCCAAGTCGCGAAGTTCCTGATTGGTGTCGTGCAGGCGCAGTTCCCGGTCGCGAACATCCAGTGCCATCCGATGCCACCGGCTCAACTGCGATGTGATCCAGATCGCGTGTTGTTCGGGATCGAGTACGAATAAAACGCACGGAGGCGAATAGACTCGTTCGCGATCGGGAAGATAGTCTTCCACGAAGACCCGCAGTTCCACCGGTTGAGGTGCGATCTCAAGCTGTTTGGCCGAGAATGTCCCCGCCAGATCGAGAATTTCCGCTTCGGGCGTTCCCGCCCCCAGAATTTTTTCTCCTTTAGCCGGAGCGACGAGATTCGGGTCAAGCCCTTTCCATTCGATGCCGACCCGCTTGACTCCGAAATCATCCCGGGCCTTGATCTGAAACGCGAGCACTTCGCTGTCGAGAACGATCTGTTTGCGCGGGAGATTTTCGCAGACCAGCGAGGGGGCTTCATCCTCTGCGGGAGTGACCGCCAGCACAAACGGCTTGCGTCCGCTCAGTCCATATTCGTCGCGCCAGTCGATTTCCAATTGCAACGGGTCGGCGATGGAAATCGGTTGAGTGAGTATCGAACGGCCGTTATGTGCCGTCTCCTGCCGATTGATGGACGCTGCGGATAAATCCCGCGAGATGGTGGCTTTGAAACTGGCCTTGCTCCCTTTGACTGCAGAAACTGCACCTCCCCGGATATCTTTTTTCAGCGGAGCTGTGCGCTTCAGATAATCGGGGAGTGTCACCTCGGCGGTCAGATCGACGAGTTCGGGTCGCAATTTCGGTTCGATCTTTGATTGGCCGATAAAGTCGCCGATGCGGATGTCGAGCACTCCCGGTTGAATCTGCCCCGGGAGTTCAAAGCGATAGGCGTCCTCTGTTCGGGGAGCGTTTACAGGCTTCAATCCGGTCAGCGTGACCTCTCCGGAGTCAGGTTTCCATTCAGAGTTTTCACTGAGTTTGAGGGGAACCTCGAACGCTTCTCCGTGAGGCACGACGATCGTATCGGGAACCGACTCGATTGCGGCAAACGTGTATCGCGGCGTTTCCAACCAGGGGAGCAAGTAGCGTTTCCAGGCGTTGGAGGCGGCAGAAGTCGTCATCACCAGCAGACCGACCGCGACGATTCCCAGTGCGGCAGCCGTCCACGCGCGCTGCCGATGCCGGGCATTCGGCACGGCGTTGTCCAGATCGCGCTCTTCCGCCAACTTTGCCACCTGACGAATCGCCGCCTCGACGAGGACGGGAGATCTCGCCTGCTCCGACTCGTTCTGTGAAAGCTCGATGATTCCGAGCAATTGGTCGCCGATCCCGGGATGTTCGACCGTGAGCAGGCGGGCGAGTTGATCGAGCCGCCTTCGCTTCCAGACCCACCTGTCAATCGCCAGCGGAATCATCGTGCAGGCGAGCATCGTGGTGGCGAAGATCGCGATGCGAACGATCATCGGCGTATCGAGCAGCCGGTCAAGCGCATAAGTCGCGAGAAAACCAAGCAGGATGCCGATCACAGCGCCGGCACACGCTTCGATCATTTTGACGATCCAGACTCGACGGCGAAATGCCAGAATCTTGATCCGAAGCGACTCGGGAATATCGATACGATGTGTAGGAGACGACTGCATGCTTCCTCCTGTTCGAGATTTGCCGGTGTGCGTGGTTACCCCCTCGAACGTGGTTCGACGACACACCTTGCGATCAGTCTAAATCAAACCGGTAGTTTTTCGCCAGATCCAAAACGTCGCCAGTAACAAGATGACGACCGCAGCCGAGAGCGGGTGACTCCATAACTGCAAGCGTCTGATAGACATAGGTGGTAACGGACGATTCGCCAGCGATTGGACGATTTCGTCGATTTCGTGAGGTCGCACCATCGTCGCGTTCGTGACGCGTGCGATTTCTTCGAGTACTTCAGGACGAGCGGGTTTGCCGATTTGTTCGGCCTCCTGGCCTTGTACGAAAAACTGCGTTTCGAGACTCGCTCCCGTTTGCTTGCAACTGAGACGCAATTGATGCGGACCGGATTCTTTGGGAACGAACTGTCCGTGAAACACGCCCCACTCATTGTCTTCCGGAGTGAAACGAACCGTCTCGACATTTCCCGCGGCAGAACTGATCCTGGCGAAGACGTCTCCCTGCGAAAGCGGCTCTCCTCCCGGCTCCATCACATGTGCGTTGAGCGCGATGGTCTGGCCGATCTCCGGTTGCTCGGGCGTATAAAACAATCGCATGGTTTCTCCTTTGGCCATGTTGCGCTGATATGCCATCCAACGGATCACCTGCCCCCAGAATCGATAATGATATTTGTCTTCGACTCCTTTTCTCCAGCGCCAGGCTCCATCCGTTCCCATAAACAGGACCTTTCCGGCACCGAACGTTCTCGTGACGATCAAGGGCAATCGACCGTACTCGTTCGACATCGTGCCATGCACGGCTAGCACATCCGTCCCCGCTTTGGCGCGAGAGACTGCGGCGTACCATTGAAACCCGGGTAGTGTCTCCCAGACTTGCACGTTTTCTTCCTGCGTATCGGCCAGTTTGGTCAGCAGGCTGCGGCGGCCGCGTTCAGTCAGTTCCATTTGAGCGGGTGTTCTCGATCCCCAGCCTCCCTCTTGCAGCGAATCGAGCACCACGGGATACAAATCGGACAGCTCCGACTCCAGCAAACTCAACTGCCGTCCTTGCCACCCTGGCATCAGAATCAATCCGCTCGCCTGTTGTTCGACCAGCCCCTTGATCAGGCGGCATTGCTCGACGGTCAACTGGTTGTCTTCGAGACCAACATCTCCCAGAAAGACCACATCGTAGGTCGCCAGTTGTTCGATCCCCGCAGGAAACTCTTTGATGTAATCGGCCGAACCGCCCCCCGCCTTGCTCAGGCCGGGATGAAACAGCAGACACGAGACCTCGACCCCCGGATCGCGCGAGAGAGCGTTTCGCAGATAGCGATACTCCCAGCGCGGATACGACTCGACGACCAGCACTTTCAGTTTCTCCTGACGAATCGCGATCGGAGCCGTCCGGGTGTTGTTGTCGGTGATGGTTTCTTCGGCATGCAGCGGCACATCGAGCGTGACGGTGAAGTCTCCCTCCGTCATGGGCTTCCAGGCGATGAAGTCGGATGTGCGTCCCATCGGCGCAACGCGCACGTCTTTCGTGAGCGTCTCTCCGGAGGAGGTCGTCAATTTGACAGTTGTGACATAATCTCTCGGCAACGAACTGTCGATCGTGAAGGGAACTCGCACGATCTTGGCGGCAATGCCGAAGGTCGGCAAATCGACGTTGATCAATTCGACATCCGGCAGCCGGGAGGAACTCCCCGCAGCCACGGTGAATACCGGGATTTCCTTCAATCGTAAGCTGGAAGCCGCCTCGATGGGGGGAGCCCCGTCGTTCCAGTCGCCGTCAGAAATCAGAACGACCCCCATCAGGTTGCTCATTCTCTCGGGAAGATTTCCGAGCGGATCGTGCAGATTCGTTCGCGATGCATTGGTCGAGAGAGACTCGATCACAATATCGAACCGCTCTTCGAGTTTGTTCCAGGTTTCCGATTCCGTCAGCGGACGAATCATCTCCGCGCGGGTGATCACATCCCGGGTTGCCGTATCGTCAGGAGCCGCATCGCGGGTCTGCATACTGCGGGAATTATCCCACAGAACGGCAATTTTAGGACGTTCGTCGGGCCGGTATTCTTCTACCCATTCCGGTTGATTGAACAGCAACACGATCACGCATACGATCAGCAGTCGCAACAATTCCTGAAGTCCGTGGACGCGCCGAAATCCGCTCCGCTGCCACGCGTAGAACCCGAGTGCGACCGTCAGCAGAACGACGCTCGCCGAGATCGCGAGACTCGCGGGAGTAGCCATGAATGTGAGTTTGCTCACCGAAGTCATGCCGCGACTCCCTTCGCAAACGGTACTGGAGCATCCGTTTGGGCGATGCGTCGAGGGAGACACAACACCGCTTCCGCGATGAGCATCAGCATCATAATCAACAGAAATGTCGGCCAGATCTCCCGCAGCAACGCACTCCCGCTGCCGACTTCATCGTCGACACGGTCGAACGGCAAATCGCGGAACAGTGCGCTCACGCGATCATCGCCTACGATCGTCGCGCGATCTTCTTCGGCGCTGCGGTTGACGGCGAACAACCGCTCTTCACTTCGGTACGCGCCCGCCTGATATCCGAACGTCGTCGAAAGCGTTCGGTCAGAGCGGGAGAGCGGACTCCAATCGGAGGTTGTGGCGGGATCGATCTCTCCGGCATTCAGTTGCCGGACCGATCCCAGCGATGTCGCTCCCGATGCGAGTGCGCGTTGAATCATCACATACAGCACCACTCCGTCACTGGCCAAAGTCGAGTCACCGAAGACGGGCCGAGTCGTACAGAAATAAACGTTTCTCAAATCGGTTACGGCTCGACACAACAGCGGGTCGCCGCTGCTCAACGCCGCGAGAGTGGTTCGCTCTCCATCGAGCGTCCGATAACGCGAGATCTTCAGTTCCCCCACGGGGAGAGCGGCACCACTCTGGACGTTGGCCAGCAGATCCTGATCCTGAATCCAAGTCGAGACCTGAAGCTCGGAGTCGGGTTGTTCCCACGATCCCCAACTCAGATTTGCGAAAGTCCCTTCGTCATCGGACTCGGGTGGAAAAAACACGACTTGTGCGCCGCGATCGACCAGCGATTGCACGATCGGAGCCGTTTCCGCATCGGGCAGCGGAGCGTCCCACAAGAGCAGAGCCACTTGATCCCAGTCGGTGTCGAGTACCAGGTGAGGAGAGACAACGCTCACTGACAGTGTCAACGAGGGATTGGCGGAAATTCCCGCCGCGAGTTCCAACGCTTTGACACCTCTCGGATCGTCCGAAACCACGACCGTAGTGCGGGGAGGAGGTTCGTCGTACACGAAATAGAATTCGTTATCATCCGCATTCGAATCCGCCGGAATCGTGACGCGGCCCCAACCTTTCGACGGTTGTCCTTCGAGCGCAAACGAATAGTTTTTCAGTTCGGTTTCGCTGCCCGAGATCTCCATCGGGATCTCGGTCGAGGTTCCGTTGAGTTCCAACCGGACCGGCAGACGTTCCGATTCCTCGGACGACGTCGCTCGTTCGATCTTCAGCGAGATCAGCAATTCCCGTCCGGTGGAAGTTTCCTGGACCGCGGTCGACGTCACGCGGACCGAACGATTGCTGGAGTCGGAACTCGCATACGCCAGGAGATGAAACCGGACCGGATTGGGGGACTCCAGGAACGCCTTCCGCAACACATCCCAGCGAGAACTTTCGGAATCCCAGTCGTGGAGGCGCAAGTCGGAACAGAGCCAGACCTCGGTCCTGCTCGGACGATTGTCGCGGAGGTAGTTGTGGACAGTTTCGAGCATCGCGGGAATGTCGGCGGAAGCGCTCGTGGGTTCCGCTTCGAGGATTGTTTCCAGCGTTTCGGGAGATTCCAGTTCGATCGGCGTATTGATCGCGCTGTCGATCAGGACCCAGCGATTCGACTTGAGCAACGAGAGCGACTGCACCAGTTGCTGGCGAGCCGAGTCGAGTTTGGTCATCCCCGTGCGGGTTCCCTGCTGTTGCATGCTGGGGGAACGGTCGAGCAGTATGATCGTTGTGTCGATGTTTCCCGGCGCGGCGAGTCTCATCCAGCCGCTGGCCAGCGGGCGGCTGATTGCGAAGATCAACCCCGCGACCGCGAGCGTCCGCATCAACAGGATCAGCCACTGCCGGATTCTCGCGTACCCGCGCGACATCTTATTCGCGGTCAGCAGGAAAAACATCGCGGCCCATTCGATCGTCCGGTAGCGATACTGATTGATCAGATGGATCACGATCGGCAGCGCGATGAGCGGCAGGGCGAACAACATGGCTGGTTGCAGAAAACTCATCGAACCCCTTTCGTGCGGGTCCGTGCCGCCAGAAAGTTCCGCAGAACCAGTTCGTAATCTTCGTCGAGACGAACCCGGTGATAATCGACGGCCGCACCGAGCACGATCTGCTTGAGTTCGGCCAGATACAGGTCCAGGGCTTTGTGATATCGGTCGGCGATTTCGGTCGGTTCAGCGAACACTGACGGTCCTCCTTCCAGATCCAGAAAACGCATAGGACGCTGAAAATCGAAGCTGAGTTCCAACGGGTCGAACAAATGGAACACGGCCACGTCGTGCTTGCGGAATCGGAAATGCTCGAACGCACTCTTCAGATCCGCGGGCGGCATGAACAGATCGGAGACCAGCACGATCAAGGCACGCTGCGGAATCGTTTCCGCCAGTTCGTGCAGCCGACCGACCAGTCGAGTGTCCCCCTTGGGCCTGGAATTTTCCAGAATATCGAAGACACCTCGAAGGTGAGAAGGAGTTCGCCGCGGGGGGATCGTCTGGACGATTTTCTCGGCGATACAAGTCAAACCAACCGCGTCTCCCTGTTGAACGGCAATGTGTGCCAGCGAGCCGAGAATTCGGCGGGCGTATTCAATTTTCGCGATTCCCCCCGATCCGAAGTTCATCGATCCGCTGGTGTCCAGTATCAGACAGCAGCGAAGGTTCGTGTCGGCCTCGAACTCTTTCACGTAATAGCGATCGGACCGTCCGAACGCGCGCCAGTCGAGACGCCGGATGTCGTCGCCGGGAACGTAACGCCGGTACTCTGCAAATTCGACACTCGATCCGCGATGCGGACTGGCGTGAATCCCTGAGACGTTGCCGATCATCGCCCTCCGCGAAAACAACGGAATCGCAGACAGCCGCGCGAGCGCCTGCGGATCGAGAAAACTGCGAGATCGGCCTCCGATGGACAAGTTCACCTCAGTTTGTTTCGAGTGGTGTAGGAGTGAAAAGTAAAAGAGTGGAAGGTTAAAGGAGTTGTCAGGATGTAGGGATCAGGGATCAATTATCGGAGCCATTTCACCAATTCCCTCCGCAGCTTTCCGCTTTCCGCTTTCAATCTCACTCCGACTCAACCGATTCTTCGAGCAGGCGTGCGACGATCTGCTCGGAATCGATCCCTTCACTTTGTGCCGCAAAAGTCGTGATCATGCGATGCGTCAAGACCGGTGCCGCGACCGCCTGGATGTCCTCCCGGCGTACCATGTACTGTCCATGAAGTGCCGCACGGGTTTTGCCACCCAGAATCAGATACTGCACCGCCCGCGGTCCCGCTCCCCACGAAACGAGCGGCTTGAGCCAGTCAGGTGCGGCATCACTTTCGGGTCGAGTTTTCCGTACCAATCTCACGGCAAACTGATAAATATGATCCGGTACGGGAACGCGGCGGACCAGTTTCTGAAAACGCAGAATCTCTTCCGCATGCATGATATGGTTCAGTTCGGGCAAATCCTCACCCGTCGTGGTATAGGCGATCTGAATTTCTTCCTGTTCCGAGGGATAATCCAGTTTGATCAAAAACATGAAACGGTCGAGCTGGGCTTCGGGGAGGGGGTAGGTCCCTTCCTGCTCCACGGGATTTTGCGTTGCGAGAACCAGAAACGGCCGTTCGAGCAAATAGACTTTCCCGAGAACCGTCACCCGATATTCCTGCATCGCCTCCAGCATGGCGGCCTGAGTTTTCGGGGGAGCGCGGTTGATTTCATCGGCCAGCACGATGTTGGCGAACACCGGACCGTGCACGAACTCAAATTCCCGCCGGCCCGATTCGGTTTCCTGAAGGATGTCCGTTCCGGTGATGTCCATCGGCATCAGGTCGGGCGTGAACTGAATCCGGCTGAATTTCAGCGACAGCGTTTCCGAGAGTTTGCTGACGAGCAACGTCTTCGCCAGACCGGGAACGCCCATGAGCAGCCCGTGCCCGCGGGCAAACAGACAGATCAACAGCCTGTCGATCACGGCCGTCTGGCCGACGATCACACGCGCCAGTTCGGCTTTGAGCCGTTCGTGAGTCTGACAAAGTTCCTCGATTTGCTCGACGTCATCTGACGAGAGCTGTTCGGATTGAATTACACTCATGAATTCTGTTGCCATTATCTAAAGTACGGGATTGGGTTGAGTAGAGATTCACGCTATCGGCCCGCATTCACTCATTCAAGCTAATTTTTCATCTGTCTCTCCGTACCTGTTGAATCCTGAATTCTTACACTCTCTGACGAATGAAGCCGAAAAGAGTTCCCTTCAGTTCGATTATCTGTCTCCATTTGCGGATGCCAGTCGACGGGTCTCCGAATCCTGGTCATTCTCGATGAACCATAGCAGCGTGTTGAAAAAGGGGACAGGCACCTCGCGACCACACGAATTCAGTGAGGATGATCGCTTCCTGCTCGGAGCCAGTCCCCTTTTTCAACGGTCTGATAGTGAACGATGCATTGTGAATGATCGATTCGTAGCGAACGGAGTCGTGGAGATCGGGTCAATCCCGGTCAATCACCAGTTCGCAGTCGGGGAGGCTGTCCAGAAACACCTGGCCGTAGCGTTTGGTTTTCACGCGCGGGTCGAGGATGACCACCTGGCCGGTGTCGGTCCGGGAGCGGATCAGGCGGCCGAACCCTTGTTTCAGTTTGATCACGGCTTCGGGGACCTGGTAGTCCATGAACGGATTGCCGCCCCGCTGTTTGATCGCTTCGACGCGGGCTTCGAGCAGCGGCTGGTCGGGAACGCTGAACGGGAGGCGGGTGATGATGACCGTCTGCAACGCGTCCCCGGGAACGTCGATCCCCTGCCAGAAGCTGTCGGCTCCGAACAGGACGCCTTTGGGATGTTTGACGAACCGTTCGAGAATCTGCGACCTGGAGAGTTCCTTCCCCTGGCAGAACAGTCCGTAGCCGTTCTGTTTCATCCAGCTCGCCATGCGGTCGGCACAGATGTCGAGCATCTTGTAGCTCGTGAAGAGTACGAACGCTCGTCCGGAGGTGACTTCGATATACTTTTTGATCTTCTCGATCACCGCGTTGTTGAAGTCGTTTCCGGCTTGCGACGGGTCGGGCATCTCGGGAGCGATCACGAGCCGGGCCTGCGTCTTGTAATCGAACGGGCTGCCGAGTTTCTTCTCCTGACCGGTGAGGAGACCGAGCCGCTGGCGGGCGAAGTCGAAGTTGTCAGCACCGACGGCGAGCGTGGCCGAGGTGAGGACGACCGTATCGACCATATCGAACAGTTCCTTGCGGAGGACCGGACCGACATTGATCGGCGAACTGGTCAGCTTGATGCGGTCGCGATTGCGTCCGCTCCGTTCGACCCAGTAGACCGAATCTTCCTGCGACTGTTCGAGCCAGTTTTCGAGACTGACCGCCAGGATCTGGCAGCGATCGGAAGCGGACTGCAGTTCGATTTTTTCTTCGTCTTTCTCCAGCGCATCGGCCTGTCTGCCGATCGCTGCCGAGAGTTGTCGCAGCTCGGGGCTGAGGATGTTCTGGACGGCGGGGCGTCCGCGGACGCGGCCATTTTCGGGAGCGTTCCGCTTGAGCCATTGGTCGAGCGCATAAAAAAAATCGGTCATCCGGAAGCGGAGTTCGGTGACGAGTTGCTGGCACTCTTCCAGTTTGTATTGAATCAGGAGCCCCTTTTGAGATCGGTCGTTATACAAGCGATTGAACAGGTAATCGAGTTGTCCGTTCGAGATCGCGATACCGAGGTGATCCCCGGCGACCGCTTCGACAGTATGCGCTTCGTCGAGAATCACGACGTCGTAATCGGGCAGAATGTTCGCTCCTTCGCGGCGCAGGGCGAGATCAGAGAAAAAGAGTGCGTGATTGACCACGAGCATATCGGCGTTCCAGACGCGGTTGCGGGCTTTGTAATAAAAGCATTGCTGGTGAGTGGGGCATTTTTTGCCGAGACAGTTTCCGTGCTCGCTTTGAACTTCGTCCCAAACGGTCGACAGCGGACGGAACGGGAGATCGGAACGACTGCCGTCGGTCGTCGTACCGGCCCAGTCCCGAATGTCACGGATCTGCCGCTGTTCGATGGCCTCAGCAAACAGCGCACCGGAAACCTCAACAGCCCGCTGCATTCTTCGCAGGCTGATGTAATTCGAACGTCCCTTGACCAGAACCGCCGAGAATTCGAGCGGCAGAACGGCGTTCAGGAAGGGGATGTCCTTGGAGATGAGTTGTTCCTGAAGACTGATTGTATGCGTAGAAACGACGATCCGGATCCGTTTGCCGTTCGGATTCTTTTTCGTGGACGCGGCGAGAATTGCGGGGACGAGATAAGCGAAACTTTTGCCGACCCCCGTACCGGCTTCGACGATCAGGTGTTGCCGGTTGGCGATCGCATGCTCGACGGCTTCGGCCATTTCGAGTTGTTCGGGGCGAAACTCGTAGCGGTCGAGCCGCGCGGCGATACGCCCTTCTTCCCCCAGCACAGATCGAGCGGTCAGCGTCACGGGACATCCTTGTGGCAAATCGAGATCGAATCGAGAAATCCCCCGAGGCATCCGGAGGGGGATCGATGGGGAATGAAATCCGGCAGTCATCAGCACTGCAGTCTGCCGGAGGCCGAGCGAGAATGCAATCAAGCCTGTCGATGCAGGCAGACGATGCACAGATCGTCTCGAAATTCGGAACTGCCGCAGAATCCTTCAACGGCGGTCAACACGTTTCGAACCAACGCTTCGGGTTCGGCGGGACCGGCGGCCAGACAGGATTTCAAGCGATTGATACCGAAGATTTCGTTCTGAGAATTTGCGGCTTCGTTGACCCCGTCGGTAAACAGCAGCAGCGATTCACCCTTTTTGATAGCGAATTCACATTCTTCGTATTTCGAAACGGCGTCGACTCCGAGAGGGAGTCCGGCGATTTCATCGGTCATTTCCCTGACTTTTCCAGATGCCGAGCGCAAGAGAGGCATGAGATGCCCCGCGTTCGACATGCGTATCTTATGCGTTTTGGGATTGAGAATTCCCAGCGCGCAGGTGATGAACCGATATCCGAGATTCCCTTCACAAAACTCTTCGTTCAGCAGGCACATGGCTTCGGCAACGCTCTCGCTCGCGAGCAGGTTGTGCCGCGTTGCGGAAAACAGCCGAGCCATTAGCAGGGCGGCCGCGACCCCTTTTCCAGCAACGTCGGCGATCGCAATTCCCAATTGTTTGCTGGGGAGACGAACGTAGTCGAAATAATCGCCACCGACGCTCTGTGCAGAAACGTAATGATCGAAAAATTGATACCCCGACGGTTGAGGCCGCTTTTTGGGAAGAAAACCCCGCTGGATCTGTTTGGCGTAATCGAGATCGCGTTGAATTTCGCGCTGCTTCGTTAAAACTTCGTGCATTTCCGAATTATCGACCGCCAGTGAAACCTGACAGGCGACCGATACGAACAGATCGAGATCCTGACTCGAAAACGATTGCGCGATCGAATGCGTGGCGAGTTGCAACACACCGAGTATCTGCTTCTCGGGTGTCAGCAGAGGGACGCACATCAGCGAATGCATGGGGGTACCGACGATTGAAAGACTCGCGTCGAATCGCTCGTCGATCTGAACGTCTTCGCTCAGAATCGCCGTCTTCCGCCGGATCGCCTCCTGAACGATCGTCGCGCTGAATCGCTGCGGCTGACCCTTTCTTCGGGATTTCGCCGCCTGCCAGACCGACTTGCCGGTCTCTCTGTCGATCAAGATGGAGTATCCGACATCCGACTGAGGGAAAATCTTGAACAAGCTGTCCAGCGTCTTTTGCAAAGCCTTTCCGGTATCGAGCACTCCGCTCAGCGCCTGACCGATTTCGATGATCCCGCGCAGCTTCGCTTCCGCGTTCACGTTGATCCGGAAATTCGAATCGATCTCCTCGCTGTCCGAGGACAACTCAGTAATGATCGACGAGTTGTCGAGTTCGTTCTCTGCGATCAGCGACATTCCCGACTCGGAAGTTCGCGTAATTCGAGTCTCTGAGGGCGAAGGATGACTCGGTGATTCGAGCAGTTCGACGCTCACCGATTCTCCGGGCTGATTCAGATGGATGCGAAGCACGATCTCACAGATATCCACTTCATCAGCATGGTGCAGCAAAGTCTCCTGTTGAATCGCCCGCCCGTTCAGATACGTGCCGTTCCGGCTGCCCAGATCTTTCAGATAGTAGGCGTTGTTGCGGCGAATGATGGAAGCGTGATATCGGCTGACGGCCACATTATCGAGCACAATCTGGCAGGAAGGATGCCTGCCGAGAATCATTTCGTTTCCGCTGAGATCGATGATCTGTCCGGGAGCGCTCCCTGAAACAATCTTGAGATAGGACATTCAATTCGAAGGTTTAAAAAAGACAGGTGGACATATCGTTCCATCTTAGTGCGGGAAAGACAGCCAGGTCAAACGCGGAAAAAGGAAATGCCGGAGGCCAAAATCTGATTCCTGCATCCTCCTATTGCACCAGCCCTTGGGTGAGTTGCATGAACGCGGTTTCGAGGTTGACCTCCTCTTCCCGGAACAGCGTCAGATGAAAGCCTGCCCCGACAAGGAGGGAAGGGAGGAAACTGTAATCTTCGATTTCTTTTTTGAGCGTAGTCTCAATCGTCCCATTCTTGATATCGAGTTTTTCGACTCCGTCGTGCGATTCGATCAGCCTGGCGGCTTCGTCGGTCCGTTCGCGGACTTCGATCTGCAGCATGATTCGCTGACGGGCTTTTTTCATCACTTCCGCGACGTATCCGTCGACAATCAAATTCCCTTTTTCGATCATGCCGACGCGAGTGCACACATCCGCCAGCTCGGGGAGAATGTGGCTCGAGACGATGATGGTTTTATTGAGTTCCCCGAGCCGTTTCAGCAGATTTCGAATTTCGATCCGGGCGCGCGGATCGAGTCCGCTGGCGGGTTCGTCGAGCAACAGAACCTGGGGTTCGTGCAGGAGCACGCGGGCCAGTCCGATGCGTTGCGTCTGTCCGCGGGAAAGCTGGTTCACCATCGCATCGCGCTTGAAGGCCATATCGACCAACTCGAGTTTTTCCTCGACGACTTTTCGGCGGGCAGGCCCGTCGATCCGGTACGTCGCCGCGAAAAATTCGAGATATTCGGTGACGGTCATGTCGTCGTACACGCCGAAGAAGTCCGGCATGAAACCGACGATCCGGCGGATTTCGCGGGCATCGGTGTAGATCGATTTACCGCAGACGTACGCTTCACCGTAATCGGGATTCAGCAGCGTGGCGATCATTCGCATCGTGGTCGTCTTACCGGACCCATTGGGGCCGATGAAACCGAAAACGTCGCCTTCCTCGAGTTTCAGATTGATCTGGTTGACGGCGATCAGGTCGCCGTAGCGCTTGGTGAGATTTCGTGTTTCGATCATGATGGGAGGCGACCGTGCGGGTGTTAATCGTCGAGTTTGGGCAACTCTCGGCGAGTGTCCTGTTCGAGTGTCACAGGCAGATAAAAACGAACAATCACGGTCCGGTGACCGAGTGCGGCGGGCGAATCGTTCCAGGACCATTCGACGGGCTGGGCGATGTCGGCGTCCAGGCGGCCGTAGAGTACGGCGTGTTGTTCGTCGAGCAAGCGGCTCCAGTCCAGATTACTTGAGGCGTGATTATTCAGGCCGGTGTAGTTTTTCCCTCCCGCCGCTACATGAAACGAGAGGATTCTCAGAATCGTGTCGAGATCATTCGAAAAGGGATCGTAAGGGGATCGCTCGGTGACAATCTTTTCTTCGGGAGTCGCGTGTGAACCTTTCTTTTCCTGAACTCGAATCTGGCGGGTTTTTGTGAGGAATCCCTTGAGATCGCGACTGGCCGAGAGATCGGGCCTCGTCGGTTCGTGCAATCGGTTCGGTTCCAGAGGAACCCCCGTGGAATTCGCAATCGTCGGTCGAGGAAAATAAACGCGGCTTCGATAAACCAGAATCCAATCGGTCAGCGGTCCGGGGAGATAATGAGTGAGGCTTCCGGACAAATTGCCGACCGTCGAAGCGGCCAGATCGCTTTCGACCAGTCTCTGGCCGGACAAATGCTGTTCCGCGGTCAAACTGCGAGTGGACCACTGAAAGACGGGGAGGTTCTCAATCTGTTGCAGATCGGAGGAAAATCGATAATTGGTGGTGGAAAACTCCAGTCCCGATTTCCGATACAAACCTCGAAAACCATCTTCGGGAATCGAATCCCAATCGAGTTGAATCTTCGAAGCGGAGGGTGCGGCACCATCGTTTTCTTTCGGGTTCCATTCGTCGTAGACTCGGAACTCGGCAGTCACCGAAGCACGCTGCGTCGCGGGGCTGTAGGCGGACATACGGGAGCGAATCGTCACTCGCTGGAGCGATTCCTCAACATCGACGATGTCGATCTGATTGATCTGCAGCGGAGAACTGTTGGAGGTTTGCCCCGCCCACAAGCTGACAGCCATCATGCCCAGCAACAGGAGGGGGAAAGTCACCCAGGTCAGTTCCGGTTTTTTGAGAATCCTGTGAACCAGCAGATAATCCAGCGGCCCGACGATCAGCAGATAAATCGATAATGCACCGATGATCGTCCAGGTTGAACTGCGCTCGATTGCCGAAAAACTCTGTTGAGCCAGATTGACCTGAGTCTTCAGTTCCGAGATTCCGCTTTCCGTCAGGTGTTGATTCACCCGTTCGGGTTCGGAACCGGAAATCAGACTGGGTGGAAAAGCGAGCCGGCCGACAAACTCGGGAAGCGACTGCCACTCGGAAAGCGGAGGGCGATGAAGTTCGAAACCGACCAGAGTCACGTGCCCGAATCCGTACGAAACTCGAGCGGCGATCGTACCGTCCAGCGAGTCGATCAGTTTGACGCCTCGATCGAACTCCAGCCGCGATGCTCGGAGCCGCGCCAATGGATTGATTCGATTCGAATGACTGGCAAAACTTTCGAGCGTACTCAGATCGCGCAGTCGGATGGAACCGGTCACGCGCGCGGGAATCCACTTCGAGAATCCCGATTCAGAAAATGACTCGACGCCTCCGCCGATTGACAGAACCAAGTCCCCTCCGCGGCCGATCCACTCTCGAATCGTCCGGATCTGCGATTCGGTGAACTCAAATTCCCCGCTGACCACCAGAACGCTCAGTGATTCCCAATTCTGAAGTTCGACGGGAAGTGAATGGGGCGAAGTCAAAATTGCGATGCTGCGGGCAGCTTCCGAACCCGAGGACGGAGCCTTCCCGCTTTCGATCGCGGCCCGAATCGACTGGCCGAACTCGATTTCGGGACAGAGCACAGCAGCCAGACGTGTGTCGAGTTTTTTGAGAGCCGATGAACCCTCGGCAGAATCGGAAAATCGATAGCTCGTCGATGCGATCGGGGTCTCTCCTTCAAACGCTTTGATCGCAATCGCGGAATTGAGTCTGCCCGGACGAACCGAAAGTTCGAATTCCCCGTCACTGCTCACAAGGATTCCCGCTTGCGGGACGATCGCAAATTGACCGTCCGCATCCGGGGCTGAGACCTCGAACCGCAGATTCCGGAGAACGGAATCGGTTGACAATTTGACCCTGAGGGGACTCCAACGTCCGAGAAATACTCGTCCATCCCACCCGACGCCTGTCACCGATAGTGAGGGTTCTGCTCCCGCAACACAGGCAGACATCACGAACGCCGTCCACACAGCTAACAGTGCTCGTCGTGCAAAATGTGTCATAGGAGCGGACGTCGTGCAAAAAGTAATTCGGTTCGGGCTATTATGCCCGTGACCGCGAGCGGACACAACGCGAAGCGGGTCGAGTCAGTTGTTCTACGAAACTCAACCGCAAAATCGCAAACGATTCTGAGGAGGAACTTACTTTGGGGAGCAGAGTTCGGCCAGAATGACTGAGGTCCGTTCCAAGGCTTCCGCAGGAATCGTATGCGGTCCGGAAAACGGGAGGAATTCGGCCTCGATACCGTTTTCGACAAACAATGAATGCAGGGCCTCGGCTGCGGAATAGGGGAGAATCGTGTCCGATCGTCCGTGACTTTGAAAGACTTTGAGGGTGGTCTTCTTCGACGCGAGATCCCGCCAGCGAGATTCGCAAAGTAGCGTTCCCGAATAGATCAGAAGGACTGCTGGTGTCGCAGCCCCGTGCAGAGCCACTTCGGTTGCCACCATTGATCCTTGAGAGAAACCTCCGAGTACCACTCGGTCGGGGGGCAAGCCCGTCTCGTTCAGAATCAATTCGACAGTTGCAGCGAGCGAGTCTCGGGCGGCTTCCAGACCTTCGGGCAAGACGTCTCGCTGATCGCGGGTGAGTTTTCCCTCTGCGGCAAGTTGCAACTGCCGTAAATCGAGCATCCACCAGGCACGTGCACCCGGCATTCCGACAGATTCCAGCGAGAGCGGGGCTTCCGGAAAGTAGTAGCGAATTCCCGGGGAGACCGGTCCCAGCAGGGACGCCAGGTGCGGACCAAATGGAACGAGGTCGTCTCCAGGTGCTCCAAATCCATGACAAAAAATGACGACCAGATCGAGTTGATCGGGGTCGTTTCCGGGAGGATCGAACACAGCGCATCTCAATCGTCCGATTGTCCGCACACTGATCGAGGAGCCCATTTTTAGTTCCGCTTGCATGGATTGAGTGAATGAGTTGAATTCTACTGAAAGAAGCGCTATCAAAATGATGCACCTGTTATCAAATTGACAACACTTTCAAGACGTTGTGGTTCACCGCGGGAGCAAACTATTTTGTCATATCTTATTTGTATGTCTGATTTTACAACATTTTGCAGGTTGTGGAAAGTGAGATGGCACACTCAATGCAACAGGTAAATTCCGTGGGATTGAGACGAACTATCACAATTTCTTCTGGGATGAAAGGGATTCAAATGAAAGCCATCATGACTGCGTCACTGTTTGTTATGGGATTTGCTGTGAGTCAAGTCGAAGCTGGTCACGCGAACCAAGCCAACTGGTATGCTGCCGCGGTCGATAAAGAGGCGCATCACCTCGACGACGACATGCACAAAGCGTTTCCTCACTCTGTCGGCCTCCAGAAAAAAGTTCACCGATTCACGGCGTTGGCTCACACCACCCAAAAATTGGTCCTGCACCGCCAGAACTTGTCTCTGGCTGAATACAACATCGATCTGATGCAACAGACACTGGGCAGTCTCCATGCGGACCTCCATTTGATTGCCAGCAAACAATCGCCGTTTCAGAAACAGAAAACGATCCACTTACTGAAAGTTGTTCATCAATTAGAATCCTACCTCGACAGACTGGAAGACGAAGTTCACGAACTGAATCACGTTACGATTCTGCCACACCCGTATCACGGGTACGGTCACTTTCACGGCTACGGCAACAATCACGGCTACGGCAACAATCACGGCTATGGCAACAATCACGTCGTGATCAGACCGGCGGGCATCCACGTCCACAAGGGGGGTTTCAATCTGAATCTTCCCTTCTGATTTCCCGGAACCGGCTCAGCCCCACGCACGCCGAAACCGTTTATCATAGATCGCGAGCCTCGCTCGCAACTCACCTCCCGCTTCCAGATTTCTGGAAGCGGGTTTTTTATTTTCAGCGGAGACTCGGGCTGCATCAATGGAGCTATTTCTCTTCGAATCGAGACTGTTGAACTTGCCGCGAAGTGTGTCTGAGAGGATGATCGAGTCGAACAGTGAAATCACTCGGGGAAACGCGGCAGATTTCGGATGGTTCGAGGATGGGATCAGACACTCAATTCTCCATGACGTTAATGGGAACGGGAACCAGTGTGGGAGTTCCTGTGATCGGATGTGACTGCGCGGTCTGTCAGTCCGACAATCCCCGCAACCATCGCATGCGAACGTCAGTGCTTGTGACGGCACCCGCAGGCAATTTTGTCATCGACACACCTCCCGAACTGCGATTGCAGCTTGTCAGAGAACGGGTCAAACTCGTGCATGGAGCCCTCTTTACCCACGGACACGCCGACCACATCTACGGTCTGGATGATCTGCGAATCTTCGGGCATCGCCTGAAACAGAACATCCCGCTCTGGTGCGAGCCGTCTGTCGAAGAGCATCTGCGGCAGGCTTTCTATTACTGCTTTCGAGAGCCCGACCCCGCCTCACACAAATTCGCCGTGCCTAAGCTTTCGTTCCGATCAATTGGACTCGATCCATTTCCCGTACTGGGTTTGAACGTGCGCCCGATTCGTCTCTTGCACGGGAGACTCCCCATTCTGGGATTTCGGATCGGTGACGTCGCATTCTGCACGGATGTCAGCGAGATTCCTGAAGAGAGCATTCCCCTGCTGGAAGGCCTGGACGTTCTCGTACTCGATGCCTTGCGAGAGGAACCTCATCCCACTCACTTTTCGGTTTCGCAAAGTCTGGAGGCCATCGAGCGACTCAAACCGCGCAGAGCCTATCTGACGCATGTCTCACACTCGCTGGAATACGAAGCAACCAATGCGAAGCTGCCTGACAACGTGGAACTCTCTTATGATGGACTCAGAATTCCACTCACCGGACTGTTCGGTGAGGCGACGGCTCGGGAGGAGTTTGCATCGTGACAGATCAGGAACAACGGATGATCGCGTATGCCTCGCTCGCCAGTGAGTCCCGACGGCGAGGACAACAAAACGGTTTCCTGCGCTTTGTGATCCTCTCCGGGATCGCGGCCTGCCGGGCCGGTTGGAGCAGCGTTGCTTCCCGATGTCGCGATCTGGTCCTCGACGTGAACCCTCGTCATTTGCTGAGCAATTTTGACTCGTTGGAAGACGCGCTGCGAAGCGACGAGTTTCAACCCTTCTTACTGCACCTCGATCGGTTCTGCACGTTCGAGCGAGCCGAACATCTGCTCACACAAATGGAGCTTGACTGGATCCCCGACGAGGAGAATTTCGATCTGGAATCGGCCGTCCTCGAATTGCTGAAGCAGATTGACTGAATCAGTTCTGTTTGCTCGGGATCGACAGCGGCTCAAGTCCGTCCAGACTGGGAAATGAATCGCGATCCGATGCCTCTCCGAAGATTGATTCGTCCCGAATTCTGACCGTCGATGAGACGTTCTGCCGGGCACTTTTCTCGGAAATTTCTGCAGAAGCCGAATTGACCTCAATCGATCGCGGTGGGATTGTCTGTCGCTGGGAACTCGTTCCCATTCCGAGTTGACCGGCGATCGGTTCACCGAGACGGATCCGCCGGGGAATGATCACCCGAGCGGGCGATTTGCCGGGTGCTTCGACAGGCTGAGCCGATTCTGTAAAGGGTCTTTCAATCATGTGTGAGTCAGACGCATCGATTGCTTTGCCGACAGGGAGAACATCACTTTGGGATCTCACATCGAGATTACTCTTACCTGGTTTGGTTTCTTCGCGCAGGAATGATTCTGTGAACAAGTTGTCCGGGAGTACAAATCCGGCAGTTTCGGCCACCTTCGAATTGATCGTGGTTGCGGGAACCAATGCTCCACCAGTCGCTTCGTTGCCGGGAACATTTCGAAGGCCGTCGGACTGAGGTCCCGATTCTGCGATCGCGGGGTCTTTCCCGATCGATCTGACTCCGAGCTTTCGGTTTTGTTCTGAATGTTTCTCAGGAATCGGGCGTTCTCGTTCCGGGGTCGTCGCCACTTCGATTCCCTGAATTCGCGCACCGGTACGGGATGATTCGGGCGTTTTAAATTCGAGAGGGTGAAGCGATTCGAACTGGTCAATTTCGTTCGTGAGGATCGGTTCTTCGTCGAAGTCGAGAGAAAAGTCTCGTTCGAGAACTTTCGTCTGTTCGAGTTCGGGAAGAGAATCGTTCTTGTTGGGAGGCTGTCTGAAGAAGAGTGCCATCGACAGTCCTCCGATGAGAATCCCCAGTCCGAGATTGGTGTGTTTGCCTTGATTCATTTCGATCACCAGGATGAGCAGAGTAGAACAGCGGTCGATCACGCGGATCCCTCCTGTTTTCTTGTCGAACATCCTGTCGACCCAACATTGCTTTACGAAAACATGCGATACGTCGAGCGAGATCGTCACAAAATTGCGGCAAGAATCTGAATTCCTGTCCGAAGAACATGCCTCGCTGCGGGATTCGATGGTCAGGTAAAGTTTTCGGTCGACTTCTCGTCCGTCAGCATCCATACCATCGGAAATGTTGAGCAAAGCGATTCCTTGTGCCTAACACATGCGCAACGAATCGGGAGAGTGATAAGGACAGGAGCAACCGCCGGCAACAATCCATCGCGGCCGTCGCTCCACATCTCATTTGCTTGCAATGAGTTGCGGATCGCGAATTGATTATTCCCGGAATGGCATACGATGTGCGATATCCATCAATTGAGTGAATCAGACTACGACGAATCAGGTGAATCAGCGCTGATCGAACAGCATCAGTTCTATGGGTGTAGTTCGGCCGGAAGTGAAGCCGGACGCTATCAATGTCGATACGTTCCGGACGAGCGCCTTTGCTTCCGGTCGGCTACTCCCGTATTTCAAGGAGCGATCCGGATTGGACAGATGCGCCGGGATGGAGAACGACGAGGTCTCCCTGTTCCAATCCTTCAAGAATTTCCGCTTCCAGTCCGTTGCGGCTGCCGACTTTCACGAGCTGTAGAGAAGCTTTGTTCTCTTCGACTTTGAAGACCGCCCATTGTTTCTGATCCCGAAAGAGCGCTGAGGTCGGAATCTTTAAGACGTTCTGCCGTGCCTCAACCACGATCTCTGCTTCGACGCGAAATCCGACTCCCAGGCTTTTTCGCTGCTCGAAAGGTGATTCGAAATCGATCACGACATTCACGCGTTGCTCTTCGACAGGCAATCACCAAGCCGATCGCCAGCGCCTGGCCTTTGATCGTCCAGAGATCACGCAACAGTTTCCGATGGAGTGGAGGGATCCGTTTTACGATCGAGTGGAGAAGTGGAGTGGGAATGTTACCAAATCCGCCAGATTCGGTCGTTCCAGAATCGTCGTTGAATTCCTGAGAATTCAGACGAATCTGACGTGTTCGTTCGAATTCCAGAAATTTGACTGCGTCGGTGTCCCCATCATTGGAACGGCTGCGAGCGATCCGCGAACCCGGTGTACGATTCGGTGTCGGAAAACAGGGGGTTCCCAAACCAGAAGGCAGCTTCGAACTTGATGAACCGGTGGAAAAGCATTACAGTCTGAGTGAGTTCCGAGGAGTGATTTCAGTGTATGGTGCCTCTCCGTACATTGTATTATCTTAAGTCGAGAGCTTCGTTTGCCTTGCAAGGGGCAACGCGATTGATATATTAGGCCACCCAATTGCACCTTGGCCAGTTGCTAGTGTAGCTCAATTGGCAGAGCACCGGTTTTGTAAACCGGCGGTTGTGGGTTCAAGTCCCTCCACTAGCTCATGAGCGTATCGGCCAGAGTCGGAGTCCAACTGGCTCGGCCTTCAAAATAAAAAATTACGGAGAGCGACGTTTTTTGAACTTGGGGGGAGGATGCCAGAGCGGCCAAATGGACCAGACTGTAAATCTGGCGGGGCAACCCTACGCAGGTTCGAATCCTGCTCCTCCCACTTCGGACTCGTCAACCCATGTGTGAAACTCATCGCGACGACAACGAGAAACAAGCGGGTGTAGCTCAATGGTAGAGCTCCAGCCTTCCAAGCTGGTGGTGAGGGTTCGATTCCCTTCACCCGCTCCTTTGAGAAAATGGACTTGAGAGACGAAGACGTTCAAGCGACAGTTTATGGTGGAACGGAACTGAATAACGGAGGGTAAGAGTCGAGTGATCCCTCGGACAACCTGCTGCTGTAGCTCAGTGGTAGAGCACTTCCTTGGTAAGGAAGAGGCCGTGGGTTCAAGTCCCACCAGCAGCTCTTTTGAGAGATTTTGATCCAGTTTTGGGTTTGGTTCGTATCCGCAAGGCGCGTCGGGGCTCGACAGCCGGGGGGGTGCGGTTTTGACATTGTCAACACAGAGGCGGCCACAGAGGCTTGCCCCAGGTCAACGGAAAGAGTCGAGGAGAAGTAATGGCGAAGAAGACTTTCGAACGGACAAAGCCTCACGTCAACGTGGGGACGATCGGTCACATCGACCACGGCAAAACGACACTCACTGCCGCTCTGGTGGCCGTGCAGGCGGCAAAAGGGCTGGCTTCCGCGAAAAGCTACGCTGATATCGCCAAAGGCGGTACGGTTCGCGACGAAACCAAGACCGTCACCATTGCTGCTTCGCACGTCGAATACGAGAGCGAAGGGCGACATTACGCTCACATCGACTGCCCCGGACACGCGGACTATGTGAAAAACATGATCACCGGTGCGGCCCAAATGGACGGAGCGATCCTGGTCGTTTCGGCAGCGGATGGTCCCATGCCTCAGACGCGCGAACACATCCTCCTGGCCCGTCAGGTGAACGTGCCCGCTCTGGTCGTGTTTCTCAACAAGTGCGATCTGGTGGACGATGAGGAGCTGCTCGAACTCGTCGAGATGGAAGTTCGCGAACTGCTCACCAAGTACGACTTCCCCGGCGACGACATTCCGTTGGTGCGAGGCAACGCCAAGGGTGCTCTCGACAACCCCGGAGATCCCGCAGCGAACGAATGCATCGGCAATCTGATGGATGCCCTCGATAATTACATTCCCGAACCGCAGCGAGATTCGGACAAGCCGTTCCTGATGGCCATCGAAGACGTCTTCTCGATCGAAGGGCGTGGAACTGTCGCCACGGGTCGAATCGAAGCCGGAACAGTCAATGTCGGCGACAAAGTCTCGATCATCGGTTTGGCCGATACGGTCGAAACGACCGTCACCGGAGTCGAAATGTTCAACAAGACCCTCGACAAGGGGATTGCTGGAGACAACGTCGGTATCCTGCTGCGAGGTGTCAAAAAGGAAGATGTCACCCGCGGGCAAGTTCTCGCCGCCCCCGGCACGATCAAGCCGCATACAAAGTTCGAATGCGAAATTTATGTGCTGAGCAAAGAGGAAGGCGGACGCCACACGCCGTTCTTCAGCGGATATCGCCCTCAGTTCTACTTCCGAACGACGGACGTAACCGGCGCAGCGAATCTGTTGGGCGGTGCCGAAATGTGCATGCCTGGCGATAACGTGAAGCTCGAAGTCGAGCTTCAGAAGCCAATCGCACTCGACGAAGGAAGCCGCTTCGCAATCCGCGAAGGGGGCCGAACCGTCGGTTCGGGAGTGGTCACCAAAGTCCTCGCATAGCGATCCATTGAGTTTTAGGAGTCTGATCAATTTCACCTGTCCCGCTGTTGAGCGGGGCAGGTTTTCCGCTTTTTCTGCGTTTGGGTGGATCATGAGAGAATATGTTTGGCTGGAATGCACCGATTGCGGTTCCCGGAACTATCGGGTGATCAAAGAGACTCGAGGGACCGATCGGCTCGAACTGAAGAAGTACTGTTCGAAGACTCGGCAGCACACCGTTCACAAAGAGTCACGGAAAAAGTGAGGCGACTGATGTCGGACGGGTGTAGCTCAATTGGCAGAGCAGCGGATTCCAAATCCGCAGGTTGGGGGTTCAAGTCCCTCCACCCGTGCTCGCAGGAGGCAGTCTTCCGGAGGTGGTGTCAGCTCTCCGGAAAAACTTATCGAAAAGCGATTTGAGAAGGGTTGTCTCGGGATGGCGACGACAAAATCCAAGGGCGAGCACACTCTGCTGAGTGAGATGTTCGCGGCAGGCTTGTACAAGCGAAATCAGGGGCGTCGCGTCAGACAATGGACTGCCGTTGCGATCGCCTTGCTGTTCGTATTGGGTGCGAACGCACTCTATCAGCAACTGCTCACATCGATCAAAAATAACTCGATCGTTCTCGGAATTGCGATCGGACTTGGAGCTGTGGGGTGTTGGTTCGCCTATCGGGTAGTCAACTATCCCCGGTTCGCTGACTTCCTGATTTCCGTTCAGGCCGAAATGGATAAAGTGACCTGGGTGGGGTGGAAGGAACTGTATCGCTCGACGATCGTAGTGATCGTCTGTATGGCGATCATCTGCGCTTTGCTCTCGGTCTATGACGTGATCTGGACCTATCTGTTCGAACTGGTGGGATTTCTGCAGATCTAATCGAGATTCACGAAAGAAGTCCCCCCGGCAAGATTGAATTTTTTTCCCGCGGTGGGCATGATATGCGGTTCTTTCCCTCCTTCGGGGCCACCGAAGGTCTGTAACGAGTAATGTCAGCGCCATGGTAGCTTCCAATCTCCCCGAAATGCACTGGTACGTATTGAAAGTTCAGAGCAATCGTGAACGTACGATTCGCGATGCTCTGCTGAAGCGTATCCGCATGGAAGGTTTGAGCGATCACTTTGGTGAAATCATTATCCCGACCGAAAAAGTGGCGGAAAAAACCAAGGGTGGGAAAAAGCGGGTGGTCGAGCGAAAGCTGTATCCCGGTTACATCATGATCCAGATGATTTTGAACGATGAAACCTGGTATCTCGTCCGGGATACAGGTGGGGTCGGAGATTTTACGGGAACGGCGGGAAAGCCGGTCCCCATGCAGGAAGAAGAGATCAGCCGGATGCTGGGGCTCGAAGAGGCCAAGGAAGTCGAGCCTGAAAAGGTCAAAATCGAGTTCTCGCCGGGCGAGGTGGTGAAAATCAAAGAGGGGGCCTTCGAGAATTTCGAAGGAACGATCGATTCGATCGATGAGTCCAACGGGAAAATCACCGTGCTTATCGAAATCTTCGGGCGATCCACCCAGGTTGAGATCGATTACTGGCAAATCGAATTGGTATAAACAGGTTGCGGGTTGTTCTCGAGAGTTCTGGGAGCGATCGGCTGATCGTGGGACACAGGTTAGTAAGACACAATGGCTAAGCATGTTGTAACTCAAATCAAAGTTCAGGTGACGGGAGGGCAAGCGACCCCCGCTCCTCCGGTAGGAACTGCGCTCGGTCCCCACGGAGTCAATATCGGGCAGTTTGTTTCGTCGTTTAACGAGCAAACTCGCGATCAGATGGGAGTGACGTTGCCGGTTGTCATCACCGTGTATAACGATCGGTCGTTCGAGTTCATTATCAAGAGTCCTCCAGCACCGGTCCTGCTCAAGCAAGTGGCAAAGGTTGCCAAGGGTGCGGCCAATCCCCGTACGGAGCGAATCGGCGAAGTGACTCAGCAGCAGTTACTCGATATTGCCAGGATTAAATTCGAGGATATGAACGCCTCGTCGCTCGAGCAGGCGGCCAAGATGATCGCCGGCACGGCCCGCAGTATGGGAATCCAGGTTGTGGACTGAGCGAGCCGCTGGCGAACCGGTTGAGAGAGAATTAACTAAGAGCACTAAGACTAGCAGCCCCGGTCTGGGGCAGTTTGGAGCAGGGAAATGCCCCGCCAATCAAAACGAATGAAACATCTTGCCGAAAAGACCCGGACGCTCGGCGTCCTGGATCTCGGATCGGCTGTTAAGTCTTTGAAGACGTTGGGCGACGATTTGCCGAAAAGCGTCAAGCCGATCCGGTTCGATCAGACCGTCGAAATCGCGCTTCGGCTGGGGGTTGATCCGAAGCAGGCCGATCAGCTCGTGCGAGGTTCGATCGTGCTGCCTCACGGAATCGGAAAATCCCAGCGTGTTATCGTGTTCGCACAGGGAGAAAATGTAGCGGTTGCGGAAGCAGCCGGAGCCGACGCAATCGGCGGGAAAGAGCTGGCAGAGAAAATCAAAGAAGGCTGGCTCGAATTTGACGTCGCGATTGCGACCCCCGACATGATGGGTGTGGTCGGCCCGCTGGGAAAGGTACTCGGTCCGCGAGGGCTGATGCCGTCTCCCCGAGCGGGGACGGTGACCCAGGACATCGCTTCCGCGATTGCCGATTACAAAGCCGGTAAGGTCGAGTTTCGCGTCGATGCGGGGGGGAACGTCCACTGTGTTGTCGGAAAACTTTCGTTCTCCGAGCAGCAGTTGCTGGAGAATATTCAGGCATTGGTGAATTACATTCAGTCCTTGAAGCCTTCGTCTTCGAAGGGGGTGTTCATGCGCGGCGTGACGATCACGGCCACGATGATGCCAGGGATTGCCGTCGCCATTTGAACGCGATCGGGAGAGTTGAGACGGCGGGATACGATCGGATGTTTTTTTGGATGGGAAGCGGTGTTGAGCCATGAGTAAAAAAGTCAAAGAAATGATCATGCAAGCGATCCGGTCCGACCTCGGTGAGGCTCAGGATCTGCTGCTGGTCGATGTTTCGAAGATGGACGGGAACGTCACAAATGAGTGGCGGCTCGCCTTGAGAAAAGCGAATATTTCGGCTCTCTCCGTCAAGAATACTCTCGCTCGGAGCGTTCTGGCTGATCGAGGAGTCGAAGTGGAAAGGTTCGCCGATTTGTTGTGCGGACCCACCACGCTGGTTTGGGGAAGCGAGGATATTGTCGAACTTTCCCGGTCCATCACCAAGTGGGCTGAGAAAATCGAAACGCTGCAGGTCAAAGGCGCATCGGTTGAAGGCCAGGCACTGAATGCGGATGGGGTGAAGGCATTGAGCAAGTCTCCGGGACGGCGAGAGCTGATCTCCGAGATCGTCGGGTTGGCGCTCAGTCCCGGAAGGCAAGTTGCAGGTGCCTTGCTTGGCCCGGCTCGTAAGTTGGCAGGGCAGGTGAAGACGTTGGCCGACAAGGAATGATTTCATGTCTCGCTCTGCTTCGTTCGAGTGGAGCGGTGGAGATAGGTCTCTGGACAGTTACACACGGAACAACAGCCGCGCGATCGCGGCTCCAATGATTGAGAAAGGTTGAGAGAAATGGCGACTGCAGAAGTGAAAGAGTATTCGGCTGCAACCAAAGAAATGGGCGACAAGATCGTCGGGCTATCCCTGCTGGAAGCGAAGGCGCTGGCCGATTATCTGAAGGACGTGCACGGCATCGAGCCTGCCGGCGGCGGTGTGATGATGGCCGGACCTGTGGGCCCTGGCGATGCTGGTGCCGAAGCCGCTCCTGTAAAGGACGAATTTGACGTCATTCTGACCGGTTTCGGCGACAAGAAGATCAACGTGATCAAGGTTGTCCGTAACATTACCGGTCTCGGCTTGAAAGAAGCCAAGGACCTGGTGGAAGGCGTGCCCAAGCCGCTCAAGCAGGGTGTCTCCAAAGAAGACGCTGAAAAGCTCAAGGCCGAAATCGAAGAAGCGGGCGGCACCTGCGAGTTGAAGTAATCTCGATGAATCCGGAGAAACGGCACTCGCGCGAGCGCGAGTGCCGCAGATTGTTTTCATTGACTTACGGTTTGCGGAGACGATGTCCGATGCGATCTCTGTTATCAAATTAAGAGAACGAGCTGGCAGAAGTGCGGTACGAAACGAGTTGTTCCAAGCTAATTACGCCTCTGGGGTGTTTTTTGGCCTTTGAAGCAATTGGTTAAAAACCTCACTTTTTGCCGGAACTGATTTGAAATCTTGCGCTTAGAGCGGTATTTTAATACTGCCCCAGTTGCGCGCAGAACGCCGTTTTCTAGACATTTCCCGCCTCCGTCCGTTCTGACTTTTCCATCAACCCGGGAAGGAACGTATGCCGATCTCAGCGACTCGCGTGATCCAAACAAACAAAGTTATTAATTTCGGGAATATTGAAAGCAGCGCTGAACTCTCCGACCTGACACAGATTCAGACCGCCTCGTATGCGCGGCTTCTGCAACTGGATGTCGATGCCAAAAGCCGCAAGGCTCAAGGTCTCGAAGGGATTCTACGCGAAATCTTTCCGATCGAAAGCTACGACGGTCAATATCGGCTGGAGTACGTGAAATACGAACTCGGTAAGCCGCGGTATACTCCCACGGAATGTCGGCAACTGCGGTTGACGTACGGACGGCCTTTTCGTGTCTGGCTTCGACTGCAAAAAGAACAGTCAATTGAAGAAGAAGTCTATCTGGGCGATATGCCGATCATGCTCGGGGGTGGCGAGTTCATCATCAACGGTTCCGAGCGGGTTGTGGTGAGCCAGTTGCATCGGTCGCCTGGTGTCGACTTCATGCGGGTCGACGAACCGGGCCAGCGGCATACGTATTCCTGCCGCGTGATCCCCGAACGGGGGAGCTGGATCGAACTCGCAACCGGGAAAAAAGACACGCTATCCGTCCGGATCGATCAAAGCGGGAAATTTCCTGCAACGATGCTGTTGCGCGCGATGGACAAACAGTACTCCACTGACGATCAGTTGCTTCGATTGTTCTACGAAGTGGAATCAGTAAAGGTTCCCAAGCCGAGTGAGGCAGAGAAAATCGTCGGGAAGTATTCGGTTGAAAATCTCGTCTTCCCCATCGGACACGAACGTTGCGGGGAAATCATCACCGAAGCCGGGCATCAGATCACGCCGACCGCCGTCGAAGAGATGGACTCCGCGAAGATCAAGAAAATCGACACCATCCCAGCCGACGCCGACGTGCTGATGATCAATACGCTGCTCGAGGATGGGACCTCCAGCCACGAAGAAGCGTTACTCAGGATCTATCAGCGATTGCGTCCCGGCAATCCGGCGCAACTCGAAAAAGCGATGGAGTTGTTCATCGAAAAATTCTTCGACGTCAATCGCTATCGGCTGGGCCGCGTCGGACGGTTTCGAATCAATCGAAAATTCAACCAGGACATCCCCGACTCCGAAATGGTGCTCCGCACTGAAGACTTCGTCAACTCGATTCGCTATCTGGTGGAGTTGCGGATCGGATCCGGTAAGGCTCACGTTGACGATATCGACAATCTCGGAAATCGGCGGCTGAGAACGATCGACGAGCTCGCTGCGGACGAAATCCGCAAAGGATTCCTCAAGCTGCGCCGGACGGTTCAGGAGCGGATGAGCCTCAAGGATGTCGAGGAAATGTCCCCCCGGACGCTCGTAAATCCGAAGAGCATCTCCGCCGCGATCGATTTCTTTTTCGGCCGCAGCGAACTTTCGCAAGTCGTCGACCAGACGAATCCTCTCTCGATGCTGACTCACGAGCGCCGTCTCAGCGCTTTGGGGCCGGGCGGACTGAATCGCAAGCGGGCGGGCTTCGAAGTCCGCGACGTCCATATCTCGCACTATGGCCGCATCTGTCCGATCGAAACGCCGGAAGGGACCAACATCGGGCTGATCTCCAGCCTGAGCATTCTGTCGCAAGTGGACGATTACGGTTTTCTGATCACCCCCTATCGCAAAGTGATTAAGGGAAAGCTGACCGAGGAAATCGAATGGCTCCGGGCCGATGAAGAGTCGCAGGTCTACGTTGCTCCCGCCGATACTCCCGTCGAGAAGGGCAAGCTGACCGATGATCGCGTACTCTGCCGTCACTTTAACGATGTTGTGTGGGCTCCCGCCGACAACGTGCAGTACATCGACCTGACGCCCAGTCAAATGGTCGGTATTTCGGCGAGTCTGATTCCGTTCCTCGAACACGACGATGCGAACCGGGCCTTGATGGGTTCGAACATGCAGCGGCAGGCTGTTCCGCTATTGATTTCGGAGAAGCCGCTGGTGGGGACCGGAATGGAGCGGGCCGTGGCCGAGAACTCGGGCATGGTCGTGACCGCGCAAAAAGCTGGAAAAGTGACCTATGTCGATGCCGACCGCATCGAAGTCAACGGCAAAAACTATCCGCTGCGGAAGTTTACCGGACTCAACGAGCGAACCTGCTTGACACAAAAACCGATCGTCGCGATCGGAGATAAAGTCAAAAAAGGGCAGGTCCTGTGCGATTCGGCAGCCACTCACGACGGACATCTGGCTCTCGGGCGAAACGTGCTCGTGGCGTTCATGTCCTGGGAGGGCTACAACTACGAAGACGCGATTATCTTGTCCGAACGACTGGTAAAGGACGACGTCTATACCTCGATCCATATCGATGAGTTCGATGTTGAAATCCGCGAAACCAAACTCGGCCGGGAAGAATTCACACGGGATATTCCGAACGTCAGTGAGAAGGCGCTGCGCCACCTCGACGACGACGGGATCGTCCAGATCGGAACGCGCGTCGGCCCGGGAGACATTCTCGTCGGGAAGGTGACGCCCAAGGCCAAGACCGAACTGACGCCCGAAGAGAAACTGCTGCACGCGATTTTCGGCCGCGCGGGCGAGGACGTGAAAAACGAGTCGCTCGAAGTGCAGTCCGGAGTCGAGGGGATTGTCATCCACACCGAGAAATTCTCGCGACGCATGAGTCTCTCCGAGCTGGAGCGCAAGAAGTTCGATCGCGAATTGAAAGAGGTCGAGCAGAAGGGGAACGCGGAAGTTGCCGCGAAATTCCAGGAGTTTCTCGTGGAATTCGAGAAGATCCTCGGCAGAAAACTGGCCGACAGCGACGGGCGGAACATCCGGGAAATCGAAGACCCGAAATTCGTCTTCGAATACGCCGAGAAATTTCCGCAAACTGTCAACGACCTCGATTTGCGCAGCCCCCAGAAGCAGTCGGATATCCGCAAGCTGATGAGCAATTCCTGGACCGACGTCGAAGATGTGATCGATATCCGCGACCAGAGAATCAACAGTATGAAACGCGGCGACGAATTGCCGAGCGGCGTGCTGCAGATGGTGAAGGTCTATGTTGCCTCGAAACGACAGATTTCGGTCGGGGATAAAATGGCAGGACGCCACGGAAACAAAGGGGTGATTTCGAAAGTCCTGCCCGAGCAGGACATGCCCTTCCTCGAAGACGGGACTCCGGTTGACATTATTTTGAATCCGCTCGGCGTTCCGAGTCGTATGAACGTCGGCCAGATTCTGGAGACACATCTGGGATGGGCGGCTGCCAAGCTCGGGTTTCAGGCGGTCTGTCCGGTGTTCGACGGAGCGAGCGAAGACGCAATCAAGGACGCGCTGGAGGAAGCGGGATTGCCGCGCGAAGGTAAATCCGTCTTGTACGACGGCCGAACCGGCGAACCGCTCGAGCAGAAGGTGACTGTGGGGATCATTTACATGCTCAAGCTGCACCACCTTGTGGACGACAAGGTTCACGCACGAGCGACGGGCCCTTACTCGCTGATCACCCAGCAGCCGCTGGGAGGAAAGGCGCGGTTCGGGGGGCAGCGATTCGGAGAGATGGAAGTCTGGGCGCTGGAAGCCTACGGTGCTGCATACATTTTGCAGGAGTTGCTGACGGTGAAAAGCGACGATGTGGAAGGGCGAACCAAGATTTACGAGTCAATGGTCAAGGGAGAGAACACT
>DATKCB010000307.1:0-6355 GCA_035513495.1 Planctomycetaceae bacterium
CGACGAGACTCAGCAGAAATCCCGCACAGGCTCCGGCACCGGTCAGCAGGAACGCCTGCCAGAGTTGTGCGGCGTCGCGGAAGGAGACCTTCCAGACATCCGCGGGTCCGGGGAGCAGGTATTTTTTGAAGTCGTAAACCACGATCAAGAGTTGCCACGCCACCAGCACGACGGCGAAGGCGACGAGAGGAGGCAAAGCCGTTGAAATCAGCCAGTGGCTGCAACGTCTCATTCGACGGCCCTCCGCAATTCCCGGCTGACGCGACCGGTCAGCTCGGCGAATTCGGGACGCGAACGCAACTCGGCCGTGCGGGGATGCGCGAACGGGACTTCGATGTCGGCCACGATCCGTCCGGGCCGCGGACGCATCACCAGCACCCGCTGACTGAGAAAGACCGCTTCGGAAACATTGTGCGTCACGAACACGGCCGTCCAGCGCTGGGCGTTCCAGATGCGGAGGATTTCCTCGTTGAGCTGTTGCCGGAGGATGTCGTCGAGCGCCGCGAACGGTTCGTCGAGCAGCATCAGATCGGGATGCGTCACGAGCGCCCGGGCGAGCGAGGCCCGCATTTTCATTCCTCCGGAAAGTTCGCGGGGACGTTTGGATCCGTCTGCTTCGTTCAGCCCCACCAGCTTGAGCGTGCGGCGGACGTCGTTGATGTAGTCGGAACGGGGACGCTTCCGCAATTCGAAGGGGAGTCCGACGTTGTCCTCGACGGTTCGCCACGGGAGCAGCGTCGGATCCTGAAAGACGAACGCCGAACGGAGCGCATTCAGTCGCGAGTTTCCGGGAGGCTTGCCGCCGAGCAGAATCGTTCCCGCCGTGGCAGTCGCGAGTCCCGACATCAATCGCAACAGAGAGGATTTACCACACCCCGAAGGTCCGACGAGCGCGACGAACTCCCCTTTGGGGATCTCGAACGAAACGTTGTCGATCACGTTCGGACCTCCGCCGAAGGAGAGTTCGATCGAATCGGCACGGATCAGAGTTTCGGGAGACGAGGAGGACATTGGGAAGGGGTTAAAAGTTAAAGGTTAAAAGTTGAAGGTTCTGAAGTGTCGGAGTCTGTTTTTTCGACGGGTCAATGGACCCTTCGTACGTGAGAGAGATTCACTGGAGTTTTATTTTTTCTTCCCCTGGACCTGGGATTGCAAGGCATGAAGTTTCTGGAGCGCATCGAGCGGGGTCAACTGGTTGAGGTCGAGACCTTTGAGTTCGTCCACGACCGGATGCGGTTCGGTTCCGAACAGCGAGAGTTGCTGGTGATTCGTGCGTCTCGTCTCGCGGTCGGGGACGCGGGGTTTTCCTTTTTCGTCGAGGTGGTCCTGTTCGAGCGTCTGCAGAATTACGTTCGCCCGGTCGAGCACCGATTGAGGAACTCCCGCGAGCCGCGCGACGTGAATTCCGTAGCTTTTGTCGGCGGTTCCTTCGACGATTTTATGCAGAAAGATCACGTCGCCCGCCTGTTCGCGGACCGCGACGTTCCAGTTGCTGGCGTGCTTCAATGTCTGAGTGAGTTCCGTCAGTTCATGATAATGAGTGGCGAACAAGGTTCGCGAGCCGAGGACGTCGTGCAGATATTCGGTCACGGCCCAGGCCAGCGAAATTCCGTCGTAGGTGCTGGTTCCGCGACCGATCTCGTCGAGGATCACCAGCGAACGCTTCGTGGCGGCGTTGAGGATGCGGGCCGTTTCGGTCATCTCAACCATAAACGTACTGTGCCCCTTGCCGAGTTCGTCGCTGGCTCCGACGCGAGCGAAGATGCGGTCGGCGATTCCGATTCGCGCTTCGCTTGCGGGCACGAACGATCCCATCTGAGCCATGATCGTCAGCAGTGCCGACTGCCGGATGTAGGTGCTCTTCCCGGCCATGTTGGGGCCGGTGATGATCTGAACCGTTCCGTGCGCACCGCCCAGCCGCGTATCGTTGGGAACGAACTCTGCGGCTGGCAGCACGCGGTCGAGTACCGGATGCCGGCCTTCGCGAATGTCGAGGACGGCATCGTTCGTCAGTTCCGGACGGCAGTATCCGAAGCGATTGGCGAGATGCGCCAGTCCGCACAATACGTCGAGCCGGGCCAGGAGTTCGGCAGTCTGCTGCAGGCGGGCGACGTTCTGGGCGACCCGTTCGCGGAGCTGTTCGAACAGTTCCTGCTCCAGCGCGACGACTTTTTCTTCCGCCGAGAGAACTTTCTCTTCGTACTCCTTCAGTTCGGGAGTGATGTAACGCTCCTGATTTTTGAGCGTCTGCTTGCGGATGTAAGTCTCGGGGACTTTCGATTGATGAGCGGCCGTCACTTCGAGGTAATAGCCGAACACCTTGTTGAAGCCGACCTTCAGGTTGGGGATGCCGGACTTTTCGCTCTCCTGCGCCTGATAGGCGGCGATCCATTCCTTGCCACCGCGCGAGAGCGTGCGGTACTCGTCGAGTTGTTCGTGATAGCCGGTGCGGATCATTCCTCCTTCGGTGATCAATAGCGGAGGATCGTCCACGAGCGCCGATTCGATGTCGGCGCGAATTTCGGGGCAGAGGTCGAACCGCTGTTCCATCTCGCGAAGCATCGCCGACTTGCGGCCGGTCAGTTTGGCTTTAATCGCGGGGAGCAGCGAAAGTGTTTTGGCAAGGTAGCGCAGATCGCGGGGCGATGCGCGGCGCGTCGCGCAGCGGGCAGTCAGACGCTGCATGTCGTAGGCTTCATCGAGCAGGTCGCGGAAACTCTGCAGCAGAACAGGTTGAGCGAGAATCTCTTCGACGGCATCGAGGCGGGCTTCGATGGCGGCAGCGTCGGTCAGGGGATTGGTCAACCAGTCCGCCAGCAATCGCGCGCCCATCGAGCTGACGGTCTGATCCATCACGTGCAGCAGACTGTTCTCGCGGCTGCCGTCGCGAATCGTCGTCGTCAGTTCGAGGCTGCGGCGCGTCGCTTCGTCGATGATCAGGTTGTTTCCGCGGCGATACGGTTCGAGGCGGGTGATGTGACTGAGCGAAGTTTTCTGGGTTTCCTGAACGTATTCCAAGAGCACTCCCGCGGCAGCGACGGCGGGCGAGTCTTCGTCGATGTCGAACCCTTCGAGCGTGCCGGTCTGGAAATGAGCTTTCAGACGGCGGCGGCACTCGTCGAGCGAAAAGCTCCACGCGGGCCGTTCGGTGACGAGCGAGTCGAGCGACGAACTCGCGTTCTCACCCAGGAGATCGGATTTCATCTGTTCGGGGAGCAAGAGTTCGGCCGGATGCAATCGGGCCAGTTCGTCCGCCAGATTCGCCGGTTCGACGGCCGCCGACTGAAACTTACCCGTCGAGAGTTCGAGCCAGGCGAGACCGAGCTGTTCTTTGCCGGGAGCAATCGCGGCCAGATAGTTGCTCGTGCGGGGATCGAGCAGCGAATCGTCGGTGAGCGTGCCGGGTGTCACGATGCGGGTGACTTCCCGCTTGACGAGACCCTTCGCCAGTTTCGGATCTTCGACCTGTTCGCAGACCGCCGCCCGGTAGCCCGAGCGGATCAGTTTCTGCAAGTACGATTCGAGCGAGTGATAAGGAAACCCTGCCATCGGAACCGGGTTGGACGAACCCTTGTCGCGGCTGGTGAGCGTGAGACCGAGGACCCTGGCGGCGATCTTCGCGTCGTCGTGAAACAGTTCGTAGAAGTCCCCCATCCGGAACAGCAGAATCGTTCCGGGGTTTTCCCGTTTGACCTCCAGATAGCGCTCCATCATCGGGGTCAGTTTGGCCGGTTTCTTATCGCCCATCGGATTCGGCAACGTGTGAAAGGTACGAAATGTTGGAAAAGTGTGAAAAGGTAAAGGGTGAAAAGTGGAAGAGTTTAAGGTTTAAAGTGTCGGCTGAGCCTCGCGGGAGTGTGCGATGGGCGAATGTTTTTTATTCCTCAAGAAGCCTGTTTGTCACTGAACACTGGCTGCTGAACACTTACGCTCCGTTCCCTCTGTTTCCTCCTGTTAAAAACTTGTTCAATCGTCGGGAAACATCTGGCTGATGCTCGTGCGGTCGTGGACCGAGCGGATTGCCTGGGCGAACAGGGGGGCGACCGAGATGACTTGCATGTTGCCCGGAGGCCGTTCCTGGTTCGCTTCGATGGTATCGGTGATGAACAGTTTTTTGATCGGGCTTTGTTCGAGTTTTTCCGCCGACCCCTTGGAGAGCACTCCGTGCGAGACCGCCGCGTAGACGTCTTTCGCACCGCGCGATTTGAGCAACTCGGCCATGCTGATCAGCGAGCCGCCCGTGATCGTGAAGTCGTCGACCATCACCACGTTTTTTCCGTTGACCTCTCCGATCACTTCCAGCACTTCGGCGTTCTCGGTGTGATCGAGCCGTTGCTTGTTGCCGATCACGACGGGAACGCCGAGCAGGTTCGCGAACGCGGCGGCGTTTTTCGCGAAACCGACGTCCGGACTGCACACGACCAGATCGGGAATCTTCAACGCGCGGATGTGATCGGCGATCACGTGCCGGGCGTAGAGGTGATCGACGGGAATTCCGAAAAATCCCTGAATCTGCGGAGCGTGCAGGTCCATCGTCAGCACCCGGTCGGCACCGGCCGCCTCGATCGCGTCGGCACACACGCGGGCGCGAATCGAGACGCGCGGTTCGTCCTTCTTGTCACCCTTGGCGTAACTGAAAAACGGAATCACGACCGTCACCTGCTGGGCCGAGGCGCGTTTGAGCGCGTCGATCCAGAACAGCAGTTCCATAAAGTTGTCGTTGACCGGGTAATGCACTCCCTGAATGATAAACGTATCGCGTCCCCGCACGTTTTCCCGCACGCGGACGAAGACGTTCCCTTCGCTGAAGATATGGGCCTTGCAGGGAGTCAGCGAAACACCGAGATAATCGACGATCTTCTGAGCCAGAATCGGATTTCCCGAACCCGCGAGAATGGCCAGATCTCCTTGAGGAGCCTGGAACGAAAACGGTCGCGGACCGCGTTGATTCGACGAAGGATACGGTTCGGGCATCGCGACAGGCTGGGTTCGTATTTGAGTAGGGAAACGGGGACAGCGACCGGTTCGATATCGAGGAGCATCTATCTTACTCGTCCGCGCAATCAGAACAAGCGCTCGTAAGTTTTTCGGGTTTCGAGGTAACCAAATGCCGATTCGGAAATCGGTTTCAAAAGTCTCGTGTGCGGTTCCGATAGATTCGAATTGATTCGATAAGGAGTTGTTTTTGAGTGAGCGACGTCTCCGAGCCTGCTCGCGACCGCCGTTGGCAAAAGACCGGATCAATTGAACCGTTCGGGAATGCTCGGTATCTTGTGCGTTCGATGATGCGGAGTCTATCGGAGTGCGTTTTCTCCGGCGTCGCGTCGTGTTACGGAAGAGAGAGGAAGTCGGTCATGGGATTGTTCGAGGGGAAAAAGGGGCTGATTTTCGGAATCGCCAACGATCGTTCGATCGCGTGGGCGATCACGCAGAAGTTGCACGCCGAAGGAGCCGAACTGGGATTCACTCATCTGCCCGATGCCGACCCCGCTCGTCCCAAGGCGGAAAACCGGCTCCGCAAACTGGTCGATCCGATCGGCGCGAAACTCGTGCTTCCTTGCGATGCCCAGAAGGATGAAGACCTGGATGCCGTCTTCGCCGAAGCGAAAAAAACATTCGGGAAGCTCGATTTCGTCTTGCACTCGATGGCGTATGCTCCGATCGATGAACTGAAAGGCCGCGTGACGGACGTATCTCGCGAGGGATTCAAGCTCTCGATCGACATCTCCGCCTACACCCTGATCGCGATCGCCAATCGTGCCGAGAAACTGATGACCGACGGGGGCAGCATTCTCGCCATGACGTATCTCGGAGGGGAGACCGTCATTCCGGGCTACAACCTGATGGGAATCTGCAAGGCGACTCTCGACAGCGCGATGACATACCTGGCTCACGAACTCGGTCCGAAAAACATTCGCGTCAACGCGCTCTCCGCCGGTCCGCTGCGCACGCTGGCTGCGTCGGCGGTTGGCGAATTCGATCAGATGCAAAAACTGTACGCGACGTTTTCTCCGCTCCGCCGCAATGTCACTCACGAGGAAGTCGGCGGAACCGGCATGTTCCTGCTGTCGGACATGTGCAGCGCCGTGACGGGAGAGGTATTCCATGTCGACGGGGGTTATCACATCATGGGCGCACCTCCGCACGAAGTTCAGGAAGCCTCCGAGTGAACGCCGAACGGGCGGTGCGCGTCGGAATTGCGATCGTCGAACACCAGGGACGATATCTGGTCGGGACGAGACCTGCCGATGCCGATTTGCCCGGCAAGTTGGAATTCCCGGGAGGGAAGTGCGAAGAGGGAGAGTCTCCCGAGCATGCCGCTACTCGGGAGTGCCTCGAAGAAACCGGGCTTGTG
>DATKCB010000308.1:0-5395 GCA_035513495.1 Planctomycetaceae bacterium
CCGGCATAGTGAAACAAGCAGGAGGCAGCAAGCGAGGGTTTTTCCCCTGGAACAAGGATGTCCAAAACACAACCGCGCAACACACTCAACAACATCCTGATCCCTGATCCCTGATCCCAGATCCCTTCATCCGTGAAAATCCTCCAACTGACCCTCTCCTTCCACCCCGGCGGACGGAGGGAGATGATCTCCAACCTCATGCGGCGGTTGCCCGCGTTCGGGGTTTCGTGCCGGCTGGCGTGTCTCGATGAAATCGGCTGCGAAACGACCGAGCTTGACGATCTGACCGGCGGAGAGGTCGAGCTGCTCGGACGGAGCCGGACGCTCGATTTCGGTGCGGTCCGGAAACTGAAACAGATTTGCCAGCAGCACGAGATCGACGTCATCCACACGCACGATGCGGCCAGTCAGTTGATTGCAGCTCTGCTCCGGGCGCTGTATCGGCGGCAGTCGCCTCCGACGATCATGACCTTTCATCGTTCGCTGGGATTCGAGTCGACCCGGTTGCAGGACCGGATCCGCAATCGGCTCGCCTGCCGCAATACGCAGGGGGTGGTGACGGTCTCGCAGGAACGCCAGGCGCATTACATTCGAGAGAACGGAGTGAACCCGAACAAAGTGATCTGCATTCCCAACGGCATCGACGTCGAGCGGTTCGTTCCCGACGAAACGTCACGGTCCGCGATTCGTGCGGACCTCGGCATCACCGGGAACGAGACGGTCTGCGGTGCGATCGGTCATTTCGGCCGCGAAAAGGGGCTGGATCTGGTGATTCAGGCGTTCGCGAAACTGGTCCGGGCGGAACCCGCGCGGCGGATTCGTCTGCTGATCGTGGGTCAGGGGACCGCCGAGCAAACCGATCAACTGAAACAACTTGCGGCGGAACTTCCGCCTGAGCGGGTGCTGTTTCTGGGATTCCGCAAGGATATTGAGGCGTGCTTCCGGGCGTTCGACCTGTTCGTACACGCACCGCACTCGGAAGCGTTCGGTCTGGTCGTGGCGGAAGCGATGGCGGTCGGTCTGCCGGTCGTCGCAACGAGGGCAGGGGGGATTCCCGAGATCGTGCTGGACGGAGAGACCGGCCGACTGGTCCCGGTCGGAGACGTCTCGGCCCTGGCGCACGCCCTGGACGAAACCATCAACCAGCCCGACCTCCGCGAACGCTGGGGAGAGGCCGGCCGCGAGCGTTCGCGAGAAGAATTCAGCCTCACCATCCCCGCCGAACGCTACGCAAAAGTCTATCGAGCCATCCTCGACGGAAATCCGCTACCGAAGTTTGAAGCGAAAGCGGAGAGCGGAAAACGGAAAGCGGAGCATCTCGAACGAGAGCAAATAAAAGTCTGATCCACGATCCCTAAATCCTAACTCCTACCGGAGCTCCTCATGTCCGAAGAACTCACCATCCTCGTCGTTCCGCGCGATCGATTCAGCAGTCTGACGAAGTGCGTCTCGTCGATTCTGAAATATACCGAGAAGCCGTTTCGGCTGGTCGTGCTCGATTTCGGTTACACGAAGAAACAGCTTCGCGAAATGGAAGCGGTCTGCGGATCGTTTCCGGTCGAAGTCGTCAAGATGGGTCTGACGATTCCGATGACGGCCCTGAAGCAGTATCTGCCGAAGGTCAAGACGAAGTATCTGGCCTGGGTGGATAACGATACGTTCGTGACCGAAGGCTGGCTGACGGCGATCATGGACCGCGTGGAGAAGGGAGCACGAGTCGTGCTGCCGCTGACGCTGGAACTCGAAGGGCTGGGAGTTGATCCGCGGGGTATCCACGCCCGCAATCACATCTCGCACGGGGAACTGCGGAAGGTCGAAATCGAGGGAGAAGAGTATGTGTTCGACTTTAAACCGTACCGCCGGGCGGCGCAGGCGGAGATTCCGCAGGACGGCAACCTGACGGACTTCTTCGAGTTTCACGCGATCTTCGGAGAGACGGAAGTCTGGCGGCAACTGGACATCCCCGACATCGTGATGCGGGAGCACATCGATCTGGGAATTCAATTGAACAAGCTGGGGATTCCGATCTGGTGCGAGCCGAAGTCGGTGGTCCATTTCGCGAACATCAACGACCGTCCGAGCATCGCGGACCTCAAGTATTTTCATTTCCGCTGGAACAAAAAGCTGGTCGAAGAGGCGCATCGCGTATTCGAAGAGCGGTGGGGTTACAAATTCATGAACGAGCAGTTCATCAAAAACTGGGCGGTGCAGCGGTGGTCGTTCAGCCTGTTCCGATACTGCTATTTGCCGCAGAAGCCGGCAGATTTCTGCTCGCGGGTGATCAAGAAACTGTTCTGCAAACCGATTCCCGAAAAGTTTCTGCAGGATCCACTGCCCCGCTCGGAGCGGGTTCTGGAGCCGCTGGAATCAACCGCCGAACAACCGGAAGTCTCGGCGAGCCGCTGATTTGACGCGTGACTAAGTTTGACCCGCTGTGTTTATATCCGATCTGAAAATCAATGACTGTTGACGAACGAAAACGAATTAAAGTCGTGCATCTCGTGCGAACTCTCGACATGGGAGGACTCGAGCGGGTCGTGATCGATCTGGCCCGGTTCCACAATCGGGAACTGTTCGAGGTGGAGGTGGTCTGTCTCGGGGGAGAAGGTGAACTGGCCGCCGAGTGCAGATCGCACGGAATCCCCGTGACGGCGCTGCAGTTGTCGCACGCGGGACACTTCAAGCGATTTTCGAAACTGGCGCAGGCCTTGCGGAGTTTGAAGCCGGATGTTCTGCACACTCACAACAGCGGTCCGCACGTGAATGGCGTCGTCGCCCGGATGCTGACGAAGATTCCGGTGCTGGTCCATACCAAGCACGGCCGAAACTACGTCAATCGCAAGTGGGCCGTGTTTCAGAATCGCATCGCGTCGCGGCTGAGTTCGTGCGTCGTGCCGGTCTCCGCAGACGCTGCCGAGGTGGCCCGCACGATCGAGAAGGTCCCCGAGCGATTGATCAAAGTGATTCGGAACGGAATCGTACTCGACGATTACCGTTGCGGGCAGACTCCACCCCGCCGCCGCGAGACAATGCTGCGGGCGATCCACGTGGCGCGGCTGAATCCGGTCAAGGATCAGCAGAACCTGTTGCGGGCGGTTCGCAAGGTGGTGGACGAAGTCCCCGAGTTCACGCTCGACATCGCCGGCGACGGTCAGGAACGAGCCCGACTCGAAGAATTGTCGACGAGTTTAAACTTGCAGAAACACGTGCGGTTTCTCGGCATGCGGAGCGACGTGGCGGATCTGCTGAATGCGGCGGACATGTTCGTCTTGTCGTCGCTGAGCGAGGGAATCTCGTTGACGCTCCTCGAAGGGATGGCGGCGGGATTGCCGGTCGTGGCGACCGACGTCGGAGGGAACCGCGAAGTGGTCGTCGACGGTGAGACCGGCCTGCTCGTTCCGAAACAGGATTCGGACCGGCTGGCACACGCGATTCTGAGCCTGGTCCGCGATCCCGGTCGAGCGGATCAGATGGGACGTGCCGGTCGCCAGAGGGTCGAGCAGACATTCGACGTGCGGGTCGTCGTCGAAACGTATGAGAATTTCTATCGCGAACTCCTCTCGCGGCGAAAACACAAAGCCGCCGCAACCGTCGCGGAGCGGATGGAACCACGAGTGGCGCGAGTCAAATCCGACTATGCGTCCTGAGCTGGATCACAGGTAATCACGAGATGCTGAATCAAGTTTATCGAAACATCGTCTTCCCCGCGTTCGAAACGCTGTGGAAGCGCCGCGGGACGATGCGGTTCTGGCGGGAGCTGGAACAGACGCAGTGGTCCTCGCGGGAAGAACTCGACCGGTTGCAGTTCGCATCGCTGCAGGAGTTAGTGCGGCATACGTTCGAGCATTGTCCTTACTACACCAACGACTGGAACGAGCGCGGACTGCATCCCGATGCGCTTCGGTCCCCCGAGGATTTCGCGAACTGGCCGGTGATCGGACGGGACGAGATTCTGCAGCACCGCATGAAGATGCGGGCGCAGGTTCCGGGGATGAAGCTCTATTTCAAGTCGACGGGTGGGTCGAGCGGGGTTCCGCTCCATTTCGATCTCGACTGGGAAGCGAATGACCGGCGATCGGCGGCGTGGCATCGGGGGTACTCGTGGGCGGGTGCCGGTCCGGGGACGAAGCAGTTGTACGTCTGGGGGGTGGCGCTGGGAGACGTTCCCCGCTGGAAGCAGTGGAAGGACTATCTTTACACCCGGATGCTGTTCCGGCGCTACGTGCTGAATACGTTCGATCTGCGCGAAGAAACGATCCCCGAGTTCTTCCGCGCGCACAATCGCTATCGGCCGGAGGTGATCGTCGCGTACACGAACCCGCTGTATCAGTTCGCCCGCTCGCTCGACGAACGGGGCTGGAAACCGTATTCGCCGAAATCGATCGTGGTCGGTGCAGAAAAGCTGCACGACTTTCAGCGGGAACTGATCGAGCGGGTGTTCGACGCTCCGGTATTCGAAACGTACGGATCGCGCGAGTTCACTCTGATCGGTGCCGAGTGTGAGAAACACGAAGGACTGCATCTCACGCACGAGAACCTGCTGGTGGAGATCCTCGACGACGACGGACATCAAACCACGGCGGGAGAAGAAGGAAACATCGTCATCACCGACCTGACAAATTACGGGATGCCGTTCGTCCGCTACGCCAACGGAGACCGGGCGGTGGCGGGCTGGAGTCAGTGTTCGTGCGGACGAGGTTTGCCGCTGCTCAAGAAAGTGGTCGGGCGGCAGTTGGATATCCTGCACACGCTCGACGGCCGGCACATCCCCGGCGAGTTCTTCCCGCATCTGATCAAGGACTACTCCGCGATCAAACGGTTCCAGGTGATTCAGGAAACGGCGGACGAACTGAGTCTCAAAATTATCGCGGACCACACGTGGAACGCCTCCGACGAGGCACACCTGCGATCCACGATCGAATCGACAACCGGAGACGCGATGAAGTTATCGATTCTGCGAGTCGAGGAAATCCCGTTGACTCAGGCAGGCAAATTGCAGGTCGTCGTGAATCGATACGCCCGCACCAACCAGCAGACTTGTCCGACGACATAACCAGAAAGACGGGCGCCCTTCGTGTCTGAAGGAACCCCGCGACGTATTTCGAGTCTATGAAAATCCTCGTTGTCACCAACCTGTTTCCGAATCCCTATCAGCCGGATTTGGCGACGTTCAACCGCCAGCAGATTCTGGCGCTTTCGACTGAACACGATATCCGCGTGATCGCGCCGATTTCGTGGGCGATCGAGATGCGCGAGCGCAAGAAGCAGGGAGTGAAACTGAGCGGGGATCGTATTTCCGACTGTGACGGACTTTCGATTCAGCACCCCCGCTTCGTGTTCACCCCGAAAATTTTACGCGGCTGGTACGGACATTTTTACCAGAAATCAATCAGGA
>DATKCB010000309.1:0-4540 GCA_035513495.1 Planctomycetaceae bacterium
CGACGAGACGGGGACCTTGAGACGTCCGTTCGAGCAGCGCGTACCCGGTACTCGTCAAACTCGGATCGACTCCGAGAATGCGCTCGGGCGGACGGGTTGGTGTTTCAATTTCCGACATGCTTTTATTGAGGGTGGCTGGGGCGCTCACCCGCTCTCCAACGCTCTTCAAGTTCCATAGCCCCAGTGAACAGCCTTCATCTTCCACAAACTGGGGCTAAGACTTGCCCGATTGATCGATCGAGTGTCGCTTGAATTGGTTTGATCGTTCATTGTGATCTCCATCACGCCCCAGCCACCCACACCTGAATTTTTATTCCCTCCGCCAGAGCGTTTCCTCGGTCCGGTCTTCGAGCGTGACTTGCAGTTCGTTGAGCCCGTCGCGGATCCGATCGGCGATCGCCCAGTTTTTGGTCTTTCGCGCCTCGGCCCGCAGATCGATGATCAGGTTCATCAGGCCGTTCACGAATTCGTCATCGGCCCCGGAACTCTTCTGCAACGGTTTGCGGAACACGCCCAGCAGATTCGCCAGCTCTTTCAGGATCCCGAGAGCGGTCTTCAACTGTGCGAGCTGTTTCGCATCGGGCTGACTGGAGTCGAGTTTGTGTTTGCTGATGAAGGCGTTCAGACTCCTCCGCAGCTCGTGCAGAACCCC
The DNA here is from genome assembly GCA_035513495.1 of Planctomycetaceae bacterium. Taxonomy (GTDB): domain Bacteria; phylum Planctomycetota; class Planctomycetia; order Planctomycetales; family Planctomycetaceae; genus DATKCB01. The sequence goes on from DATKCB010000309.1 coordinate 653, forward strand.
GACCGCACCGCCGGTGTTGAAATCGTCGTCCATCGCTTCCAGGAACCGGGAACGGAACTCGTCGATTTCGCTGAGAAATCCGTCGTCCGGCAATTCCGTCGAGTCTTTCCGCAGGGCCGCGGTCGGGAGGTCGTAAAAGCTCTCGCCCGAAATCCGCTCGTAGGTCTCGAACAGGCGATAAAACCCTTCCATGCTCTTGCCGACTTCGGCGATCCGTTCCTCGCTGAAGTCGATCGGACTGCGATAATGCGTGGCCAGCAGAAAGAACCGGATCAGTTCGGGGTCGAACTTGGCGAACAGCAGTTTGACCGAATCCGCCCCCTTCGATCCGGCGAGTTTTCCTGCTTCCTGAGCCGCTTTCGCCGTGTTCAGATCTCCGGAACGATCGTGAGCGCCTCCGACCTTGCCCGCTTCACCGCTGGCCTGCATCAGACCGTTGTGCATCCAGTATTTCGAAAACGTCTTGCCGCTGCAGCATTCGGACTGAGCCAGTTCGTTCTCGTGGTGCGGGAACATCAGGTCGAGTCCGCCCCCGTGAATGTCGAGCGTCTCCCCGATGTACTTCATGCTCATCGCCGAGCATTCGATGTGCCAGCCGGGGCGTCCCGGTCCCCACGGAGAATCCCACGCCGGCTCGCCCGCCTTCGATTTTTTCCACAGCGCGAAATCCGCCGCGTGATGTTTTTTATCGGTCGCTTCGACCCTTGTCCCCGCCAGCATCTCGTCGAGTTTCCGGCCGCTGAGCGCTCCGTAGTTTTTGTCCTTCGTCGTTTCGAAATAGACGTCCCCGTCGAGCGGATAGGCGTAGCCCGTATCGACGAGTTTCTGGATGATGTCGAGCATCTCCTGAATGTGTTCGGTCGCATACGGAAAGACATCGACGGTATCGACCCCCATTGTTTCGAGGTTGTCGAAGTAGTCCTGCGTCATTTCCTTCGCCAGTTCTTCGACGGTCGTCCCGTTCTCGTTGGCCCGGTTGATCAGCTTGTCGTCGACGTCGGTGATGTTGATCACGAACGTCACGTCGTAACCGCTATAAGCGAGATACCGTTTGACGGTATCGAAGATCACCGGACCGACCATGTGTCCGATGTGGGCCGGTTTGTAAACAGTCGGTCCGCAGAGATACATCCCGACCTTGCCGGGCCGGACGGTTTCGAAAACTTCCTTGCTGCGCGACAGCGTATTGTAGATTTTGATCGTCATCGAATCAGTCTGCTCCCTATTTGTATAACAGAACGACCGCATCGGCAGTCATCGCTTCTCCCCGACCGACCGGTCCGACTTTCTCTCCGCTCTTGGCTTTCACGTTGACGGCCGAGTGTTCGATCTCCAGCAGTTCGGCCACCCGCCGGGCGATGGCCGACTTAAATGGAGACAGTTTGGGCCGCTCGGCGGAGATCGTGCAATCGACGTTCCCGATGTTCCAACCGTGTTCGCGAACCGCCCGCAGGGATTCCTCGATGAAAATTTTCGAATCGGCCCCTTTCCAGCGTTCGTCGGTGTTGGGAAACCATTCGCCGATGTCCCCGAGTCCCGCCGCTCCGAGCAGGGCATCGGTCAAAGCGTGCAACAACACGTCGGCGTCGCTGTGTCCGTCGAGACCCTGCTCGAAAGGAACAGTCACACCGCCCAGAATCAGCGGTTTGCCCGGCACGAGACGATGCGTATCGTGTCCGAGACCGACGCGGATTTCCGGCGGACTCATGCGGGTTCATCCCTGGATTCTGGAAGTTCGGATCGTGCGACGCACTCCGTCGGCATCGCCGCAATCATAACTCCCGTCCGGAGATCCGGCAATGCGAGGAACGTTGAAAGGTTCTTCTCCGTGGGGCGGGTTTGTAACCTGCCTTTGAGAGGGGAGAAGGCGAGATCTCCAAGCAAAGAGACCTTTCCAGCAGGTTACCAACCTGCTCCACTATTGGACTGCCAGTTTCAGGCAGACCGCTTCCTGGCCGTTACGGAGGAGCAGATAACCTCGGCTGAAGGCGGGCGTGTTCCAGGTTTTACCATCGAGGACCGGCATCCGGTACAGTTCGTTCCATTTCTCGGGAGTCGCCTCCGCGAACGCGACTTCTCCGCTCTCGCAGAGAATCGTCAGAATGTCGCCGATCAGAATCACCTGGCCGAACCCGGTGTTCGAGCGGGCCTTCCATTGTCGTTTTCCCGACTCCAGCTCGATGCAGGACATCAGCGACTCGTCGAGTCCGTACACGAATCCGTCCTTCTCGACTCCGTCGTTGAATTTCAGTTTGAAGAAATTATTCTTCGCCCAGAGCGGTTCGACGCTCCAGTTGTCGCCGGTGTGTCCGATTTCCAGCAGCGCCGAGCCTCGGTTGTAACTGCTCGAGATCAGGATTCGATTCTCTCGGACAATCGGTTGCGCGGCGTTGACCTGCGGCATGTTCTCCCATTCGAACCGCCACAGTTCGGTTCCGTCGGCGGGAGCGATTCCCGCGACTCCGTGTCCGTCGAACAGGATCAACTGTTTTTCCCCATGCAGTTCGGCGAGCCGGACTCCGGCATAACTCGCGGGGTAATCTCCCTTGGCCCAGAGGATTTCACCGGTCAGTTTGTCGTAGGCGATGACCCCTTTTCCCTGTTCTGTTCTCTTCGTTTCTCCTGTTCCGGGATTGACGATCACCATCTGATCGACAATCAAGGGAGAGGCCGACATCGCCCACGAGATATTCTTTGCTCCAGCGTCTTCGAGAATGTTTCGCGACCAGATTTTCTCGCCGGAAAGAGCATTCAGGCAATTCAGAATTCCGGTTCCTCCCAGCGAATAGGCGTGCCCCTCATGAATCGTAGGAGTGGCCCGCGGTCCGTCGCCGCCGTAAGGTTCCGACCAGCGGGTTTCGTCTTCGTGAACCCAGACCTGCATGCCGGTTTTGAGTTCGTAACAAACGACGAGTTCGTTCTCGTAGACTTGTTCCTGCGTCCAACACAGATCGTCCACGATCGAAAAGGACGACCAGCCGAGTCCGACGGGATGCCGCCAGAGTTCCTCGGGAGGATTCGCGGCAAAGTCCCGATTCAGTTGCAGGTTCGGGACGACTCCTTCGCGGTGGTCGTTTCGGAATTCGGGCCAGTCCTCTTCGACGATGATCAATTCTCGTCCGGCGAGAAGATTCGCGTCGGCTGCAACCTGTTGCTTCTTGGCCTCAGCCGCGACTTCCTCTGCTCGCGGGGACCATCGCCAGGCGAAGATGGGTTTCATGTCACCCTCGAAACCGTCGATGCGAACGAGGCCGAACACGGTTCCCACGAGAGCGACAAAAAAAATCAACACACCACCGACGCGCATTCGCCCCGGCACTCCAGACAGAAACGTCCACCAGATCAACGTCATCAACAAAGTCAGAGGAATCAATACGTAGAAAATCACAAATGAGACTGTGCTCTCATCCTCAAGCACGCTTTCGTAAGTCTCGTAGGAAGTCACCTTCGGAGCGATGAAAATTGCCGCGACCGCCTGCAGCGCAATCGCAATATAGAAAACGATCAACCACTTGAACCGAGGTTTTTTCCAGACGATCAAGTCCTCGGGCGGCATCGATTCGATCGTTTGGGGGACATGGAAATCGCGAGGCATGAAAGTGCTTTCAACAGGTAGCGACTTGACAATTATTCCTGTTCGGGGGCATTTTTCAACCGCTCGCCTGTGAGTAAATCGAACCCGTCGGGACGGCGCTGTTTCGGAACTTCATCGCCGGTCTCGTTCGTCCACTTTGCCAGGACCGAGCGCAACTCGTCGATCTGGCTGCGATATTGGTCGTCATCGATCAGATTGCGTTGCTCGAACGGATCGGCTTCGAGGTCGTAAAACTCTTCCGGTGCGCGGGGCACTTGAAAGCAGATCGCCTGTTCCCCGGGCAACTCGCCCGC
>DATKCB010000310.1:0-4498 GCA_035513495.1 Planctomycetaceae bacterium
GGTTCGCAATCGTCTCAAACGTCTGGAAGAACTCGAAGCGATGGAAACCAGCGGCGAACTGGATGAATACTCCAAGAAGATGCAATCGACGCTGCTGCGGGAACGACGCAAGATTTTCCGCAATCTGAACGGCGTCCGAACGCTCAACCGGATGCCCGAAGCACTGGTCGTCATCGATCCCCGCAAGGAAAAAAACGCCATTCGCGAAGCGCACAAACTCGGGATTAAAGTAGTCGCGCTGATCGATACCGACTCGGATCCCGATGAAGTCGATCTGCCGATTCCCGGGAACGACGACAGCATCCGCTCGATCAAGCTGGTGCTGAGTCATCTGGGTGCGGCGATCGCCGCGGGTAAGGCGAAACTGCCGCAGAAGAAACAGGAACTTCCGGCCGACGAGCCGAAGCCGATTCCTTCGTTGTAATAACGATTCGAAAGCGGAGAGCGGAAAGCCGAAAGCGGGTTGCCGAGAGAGTCGAGAACGATTCGTTCCCTGCTCGCATGTGAGCGGCTCATTGTCACCTTTCACCTTCAACTCTTGCACTTTACACACATTTCGTACTCATTCAGACTCGACCGGGGCGATTGACATGCTCCGGCAGCAGGAGAGACAATCATGGCGGACATTTCAGCCGCAGACGTCAAAAAACTGAGAGACATGACAGGACTTCCAATGATGGATTGCAAGAAAGCACTCGTGGAAGCGAATGGAGATTTTGACAAGGCGATCGAAATCCTCCGCGAGTCGGTCGGCAAGGTGATGCTCAAGCGAGCCGACAACTCGACCACCGAAGGACGCATCCTGATGGCCTTCAACGACGATCATACGAAAGGCGTGATGATCGAATTGCAGTGCGAATCGCCACCGGTCGCGGGGGGCGAAGATTTTCTCGGTTTCGCCCGGATGTGTGCGGACCAGTTGCTCAGCGGTCCCGGTGCGAAAACGCCCGAGGAACTGTTCGAACAGACGGCCCCCGGCATGCCCGCTTCGATCAAAGAACTGTACGAGCTGATGGTCAACAAAATCCGCGAAAAGATCGTGCTGTCGCGAATCGTCACCGTCGAAGGACAAGGCTTCGTGAACGGATACATCCATCACGACGGGAAGTCGGGGACGCTGTTTTGTGCGAGCGGTGAGAAGGCCGATCTCGGTGTGCTGCGCGATGTCGCGATGCACGTCACCGCGCTGCATCCCGCAGCCGCCAATACGGACGACCTCGACCCGGCGGTGGTGAAAGAGGAACGCGACAAGCTGACCGTCGCCGCCAAAGCGAGCGGCAAGCCGGACAACATCGTCGATAAGATCGTCGAAGGTCAGTTGAAGAAATGGTATGCCGAAGAAGCCGGTGTGCTGGTGCTGCAGACGTTTGCCAAGGACGACAGCAAAACCGTCAAACAGGCACTGGCCGAAAAAGGTCTGACCGCCAACAGTTTCATCCGCTGGGAAATCGGCGGCTGAGACCATCCCTATTTGCCCGGCATGACCCACATGCCGCTCGCGAGCAGCGAGCGATCTTTCTGGTCGGGCGAGAGCAGCGTGTGGATGGCTTGGGCCGTGTGATCCGCCGGATACCGGTCGAGCAGATCGTCCAGCCGCCGGATTGCTTCCCGAACGTCGGACAGATCGAGCGCCTCCCAGGCCGAATCGAGCAGTCTTTTCCGTTCGGTGAAGTTCGAATCCGCCGACGGAACGATTTCGTACAGGTTGACCGGGTCGTTGATGTTCACGACCTGGACGCGGCAGACGCGGCGCGACTGCTGTTCCACGAAGTCGTGGTCCAGCTTGTTCAGGGTTGATTCCGAGACCAGAAGCGGGCATTGAAAATACTTGGTCGCGCCCTGAATCCGGCTCGCCTGATTGACGACGTTGCCCAGCGGCCCGTATTTGAATTTGCGGTGCGATCCGACGTTGCCGACGTAGGCCGAGCCGGTGTTGATGCCGATTCCGACTTCGATCGTTTCTTTCAATTCCTCTCCCCAGCGGTGGTTGAGTTCGGGGAGTCCGTTGAGAATTCTGATGGCTGCCTCGCACGCCCGCATCGCCTGATCGGGTTGTTCCTCGGGCGCGCCCCACATCGCCATCGCCTCGTCCCCGCTGTAATCGACGAGCACGCCTTCGAGATCGAGAATCGCATCCGAGATCTCTCCCATGATGCAGTTCAGCCAGCGGACGGTCGCCTGGGGACCCATCCGTTCGGTGATCCGGCTGAAGCCCCGAATGTCGCAGAAGAAGACGGTGACTTCCCGTTCCTGTCCTTCGAGCAGGCTGCGGTCGGCGAGCAATCGTTTCGACAAACGCGGCGTAAAAAACTCTTCGAACCGCGTCTGCGCCGCGAGCGTGGCTCGTTCCTGTTCGAGCCGAGCCAGACCGGACGCGATTCCGCACGCCAGCAGTTCGACCAGCATCGCGTCGATTTCATTGAGCCCCTGATTTTCCGCAATAATGCCGGAGAAGCGGCGGTCTCCGTACAGGACGGCGATCACTTCCTCTTTTTCGTTGAGAATTGGCGCGGCGACGACCGACGTAAATCCCGTCAGCGATTCCACGTGCAGACCGAGATCTCCCTCGCTTTTCCAGAACGTCCGTTTTTCGGTTCGCACTCGGCTCAGGACGCTCTGACTGGCATGCCAGTCGACGTCGCGAGTTTGATCCGCGCCCGCGACGGCCTGGACCTCCCATTTGCCGTCGCGGAACGTCAGCACGCGCGCCGAATCGAGCCCCACCATCCCGATCGCCGCCCGGGCGGCGGTTTCGAAAAAGTCGTCGTTCGAAGCTGCACCTTGAAGCACGTCCATCGCCGACCGGAGCCACTCGACGACCTGATCCCACTTCAATTGTCCGCTGTCGATCAGCGCCGATCTCGAAGCGGCTAGCGAATCGATCGAATCCGTTCGACCGGGAATCTGGGTTCGAAACGAGAGCGAGCGAACGCCGTCATCGAGCTGCTCCGGCAACAACCGGATAAATCGCCGGCTGACGTTCAGCGAGACCGGCAATTTGAATTCCAGCCGATTTCCCGGTTGCAGTTCGACGTTTCCTTCGATCCGAATCGGAAGCGCGTTGCTCAGGTTGGTGAGGCGGACCGACGAATCGTCGAGCGGTTCGATCAGCAGTTGACGCCGCGAGACGGCCTGCTCCTGCAGCGACGCGATGACCAGCCGCGTCCCCCCCTCGTAAGGAATCTGCGCATACGGCAGGGACTCTCCCGTCCGCTGCCGGCCCAGTTCGACCGGTCCGTCGAGCGTTCCCGAGTAAAGCAGATCCTGTTCGTGATAAATTCGTATTTGCAAGGCGGTCCCGACGGTCTCGGCAAGAGAGGAATCAGCTCTGCATTATTGTCCGTCCGCCGCGGACTGCAAGAGTTTCTCGTGGAACTACTCGTGTGCCATGCCTGCGTCGCGCAGCGGAGCAGCGAGTCACAGCGAACGAAACCGGTGTGTCCTGAAATTTATTTCTTCGTAATACGACCCGTTATGGATAGACTGATGGGATCACTCTGTGGCGATCGTTGCCGATCGAGTCGGTTGTTTTCAACCTCTCCAAAAGACCAGAGAATAACTGGATGAACGATCCGAATCTTTCGCGGGAAGGGGGCGAAAACGAACCGGGGGACGGATCGCGCAACAAAGTCGTGCAAATCGCTGCAGATGAAAATCTGAAGGAAGTTCTTGTTTGCCCCTCCTGCTTCGAACCGCTGCTCCCGCACGCACATCTCTGCAGCAACTGTGGTGCTCCAGTCTCAGCGAGAGCGATGATGGACCCTTTCGCCAGCATCTGGGGAGAAGGATATGCCTATCGACAGGCGACCAAGCGCGATGCGCGACCGAATCGGGTGGTGTTGATCGGGATCTGGTTGATATTTTTCCCTGGTGTCTTGACGATCGGCTTCATGTTGCTCGAGTTCGCCACACAAGCGTTGAAAGATCTGAGTCAATTTCGCAATCCCTTCACCCCGAGAGGTCTGGGAATCACAGCCAGCCCGTTTGCCGTGTTCGTGATGATTCTGATCTTGGGGATCCAGACTGCAATTCTGAGCCGAGTGACTCGGAACTACCGCCGAGGCCGCAAGATCGTTGAATCGGATCAGGAAGTCGTCGAGGAATGACGAGAAACGAGAATTCAGCGTAAATCAATCAACTTCACGTTCTCGGGAAAACGGATCCGGTTCAGGTCGATGATCTCGCCATCGACAACCAGTTCGAGATCCACGCGGGCGCGGTTGTAGAAACCTCTGTGCTCGTCACCCGGTTCGCCCGGCTCCCATTTCAGTTTGCCGTCTTCGCCTTTGACCGACACGACGTATTTCGGCAACGAACCATCCTCCCGATAGAGAGAGGCCGGCCACGGAGCACCCGCCTTGACCATCTTCCCTTCAGCGATCAATCGCTCGATCTTGGCCCCCGAGTCGCCCACTTTGACCTCCCCACTCGACGCGTAGCCTTCGGACGGCCCGACGATGTGGACGCACGGTTTGGAGTTTTTCAGGAACTTGCCCCA
>DATKCB010000311.1:0-3650 GCA_035513495.1 Planctomycetaceae bacterium
AACTCAGTACTGATGTTCTGTTCGAGCATGCTGACGGGAAGCCACATCGCGACGCAGTTGCCGGTGGTGCTGCTGGGCAGAGCGGGCGGACAACTCGAAACAGGACGCGCGCTCGATTATTCCGGCAAAGAGAACCGGAAGATGTGCAGCCTGTATCTGTCGCTGCTGGACATGTACGGTCTGCACGAAGATTCGTTCGGCGATTCGACCGAGCGGTTGGCTGAGATCTGAAGTTCACGAAGGAACTTCAACCCTTCTTCGTCCCCTTCGCCCCCCCCTTGGGTAGGAGGAAGCGTATGATGCTCAGATCTGCTCGGGGTTGTTCCGCCGCCGGTGGATGATCGCCGCCAGCAGGATCAATCCCGCCAGCATCAGCAGGGCGATACTGCGAACAGGCACGCCGAACACTTCGTCGTCCCAGACCGAAACCATCGGTTCCCCTTCGGCGGGGATTTCCGGAGCGAGCAGTGCGGCGGGAACGTCTTCGATCAGAGCTTCCTGTTCGGCATCGGAGGATCCGAACGCTGCCGCGAACGGATCATCTTCCTCAGCAGGCTCGGGAGGCACGCCTTGAGAAGCTAGATGCTCGGCGGGCACCCGATCGTCTCGCGTATCCTTCAGCGTGGCACGCTCCGATTCCAGTTTGGCCCACCGCAGATTTTCCGATGAATAAATGCTGCCGGACGTAATCAATTGTGTTTTTGCCCGGGTCGATGTTCCGGGCCGCGCTTCGATATAACGCCCCTTTTGATCTTCCGCGGTGATCAGCGAGACGTTTTGAGCGGGCCACTGGGGAAGATTCGATGACGCAGGTGTCGCCTGTTCGGCTGAATTCCGCTCCGCCGTTTTCACCTGGGCTGCGGGTGCGGCCGCGACTTCTTGAGGCGGGGCCGGCGGAGGATTGCTGCGGTGAGGCCAACTCGGCAAACTCGATTCTGTCCGGGGTTGAGACGGAACGCTGACCTGCGCGACGCCGACCGGTGCCGTGTTTGCTTGTGCTTTCGCGACGAGGGCGGAATCGGTTTCCGACTGTTGAATGTGGGACTTCAGAACCAGGAGGAGTTCCGCGGGCGTCTGCTCGTTCGCGGGGAATTTGAGATTCGCATTGTTGGCGAGTTGTTCGGCGGCCAGCACGGTCTTCATGGCGTTCTCGAACTGATTGGCCCGGGCCTGAATCCGTGCATGCTTCATCAACTGCTGCACTTCGAGCGTCGCCCAGTCGCGCCGCTGGTCGGCAACGGTTTTCAGGTTCGCGAGAGGATGTTGAGAAGCTTCTTCATCGACGATCGGACGATCGAGTGTCGGTTGCACCTGTGTGAAATTCTGCGCTGGAGTTGGTCGCGCTGCGGAAGACGGGTCCGGTGTGTCGGGACGTGCGGCGCTGTTCGTGGCCGGTAACGCGGGAGCCGTCCGGGCGATACTCGGAACCTGCGATTCACCCGGAAAAGGAGCAGCCGAGACGACCGGCGATCGGTTTGTCGCTGCGCCCTGGACAGCGGTTTCCCGTGCGACTTCCGTCCCGAGATTCTTCAATGACTCGTCGAAATCGGAAGCGAATTCGTTCCGGGCGGGAGACGGGTTCGTAGCGGAGATGGCCGGAATACGAACTCGATCTGCCGACGGAGCGGGTTGATCTGCCCATTTCGGGAGTCCGCTTGCCGGAGGAGTCGCCGCACGGTTCGCGGCTGCGGGATTTGTCTGCGCATAAGCTTCGAACGGATTGCCGGAGCGATTCTGCTGTTCGGCTTTCAGGAACGGATCGTCCATCGAACCTCGCTTCGTCAGCTCGATGCTGGACCGTTCGGACTTGCGATCCTGCATCAGCAGACGCTTTTCTGCTTCCAGTTGTGCGAGACGCTCTTCGAGTTTTTGAACCTCGTCGGTCGTCTGCGGCTCGGCCGGTTTGTTTCTGTTCCAAGGGAACCGCAGGAAGCCCAGACGAGATTTCTCCCGGGTTTCGACTTCCGAATCAGCGGCAACCCGATCGCGCTCGGCGATGATTTCGGCTTCACTTTTTCCGTCGATTCTGGCGCGCCATTTCGCGGCCAGTTCTTCATCTTGAGCGACGGCCGCTTCGCTGTCTTTCTGAGGCCAGAATCGAGTGAATCCCGTCCCCGGACCGGAAGCACAACCGGTCATCAAGGTTGCCCCCAAGGTCATCAAGGCCAGGCTTTTTTTGAGATCTTTGGAGACCAACATCATGTTTCTCTCTCCGGGACAGGACGTTCCGCCAAGGCGCGTCAAACAGCGGAACCGAAACCAATCGACTCGTTCTGAAGGTTTCGGCCATTCCGATTATCCCATTTGAACCGATCCGATTCCTTCCAACGGATTTGCTCAACATGAGAGTGCCACGAGTTGTGTCCGGTAATCGAGAGCGAGATTTCCGGTGAGGAAAAACAGGTAATTTGAATGCGACTATCACGAACCGGAAGAATATAAGACTTCGGTTCACTTCTCTCTCGCAAGTTTTGTCGATTGCAGCGAGCGAAGAACCTGCATGTTGACCGGATCCATTTCCCTCTGACCCTCCTCTTTTGGGGTTTCGAGATACATGGGCAATTTGGAGAAACGAGGATCATTGAGAAGGTGACGAAAGGGTTCCAGCCCCAGATAACCTTCGCCGATGTGCTCGTGACGGTCGACGCGACTCCCGAACTCTTTCTTGCTGTCATTCAGATGAAACGCCCGGATCCGCTCCAGACCCACAATCTCAGCGAACGACTCCATCGTCTGCCGATACTCTTGAAGTGTTTTCAAAGGATATCCCGCGGCGAAGAGATGGCAGGTGTCGACGCAGACCCCCAGCCGTTCGGCTTCATCCACGTGCTCGATGATCCAGGCCAGATGCTCGAACCGATGCCCCAGATTCGTCCCCTGCCCAGTGGTTGTCTCCAGCCACGTCTGAACGTCGAGTTCGGGCAAGCGAGCGTGGATTTCGTTCAGAGCGTCGGCGATTTTCTGTAACCCCTCTTCCTCGGAAGAACTCACAAAACTCCCCGGATGCACGACGACTCCGAGCAGACCCAACTGTTCGGCCCGTTCGAGTTCGATCACAAACGCATCGACCGACTTCTCCCAGAGTTCCGGGTTCGGACTCCCCAGGTTGATCAGATAACTCGCATGCGAGCAGGGTTTCTGGATTCCGTGCGTCTCAAGCGCATCCCGAAACAATCGCACGTCTTCCTCGGTGATCGGCTTGGCGTGCCATTGGTTATTGTTTTTGGTAAAGATTTGCACGCAATCCATCCCGCACTCCGCAGCGGCCTCGACGGCTTTGTAGTAGCCGCCGGCGATACTCATATGAGCGCCCAGAAGTGGCATAATATAAACTTTCGTTTTTGTGATTCAGGTATCGAGCAATTGAGATTGAACTGCATTGTTGTCGTTCGATGACCGAACATCCAGCAAGCGAGGTCGAAGAAGAGAAATTGATTCTCGATTCCAGCGTCTCAACTAATCGGGGTTGAGGAAGAAAACTGATTGGAATATGCTCTGTGCGATAAGGACTGAAGCTGGCGATTTCTCGCAACAGCAAATCATCACGAAGGCTTGAGCAGCATGGGACGGCTTCGACGTACAGCAGTCTTGCTTTTCGTGATGTTAGCGTGGTCTGGATGTGTGCAGCTATATCCGCTGGACGAACTATC
>DATKCB010000312.1:0-10037 GCA_035513495.1 Planctomycetaceae bacterium
GAGTTTGGCCGAACGACGATTCAGATCCAGACCTCCAAGGGACCGAATCAGATCGTCCTCGGAATTACCGAGATCAATCCGTACCATGTGAAATTCAAGGGGCTGACTCATCAGTGGAATTTCGCCCGTTCGACCGGATCGTTTCGCTTCGAAGAACTCGATCCCGTGATTCGTGGCGTGATCGATGAGAACAGCCAGGCCGACCGGATGGCGGTGGCGCGGTTCTACATGCTGACTCAGCAGTTTCTGCATTCTCTCAACGAGATCGATCAGATTCGGCAGCAGTTTCCCGAGCTCCGGCGGCAGATCGACGGACTGGAAGTCGAACTTCAGACCGTCTGGGCCAATCAGCTTCTGGGGGATCTCGAAGCGCGGCAACAAAGTGGACAGCACGAGTTCGCATTGCTGGCGACCGATCAGTTTCTGGGAACATTCCGGAACCTGAAGCCCGAAATCCTGCAGCGGATCCGTACAATTCAAGACACCGAAAAAAAGTTGTCTGAGGAACTCGAGGTTGCCAAATATCTGCTGGGCGATCTTCAGGCCCAACTCGACGATCCCGACTTGCTGGCGCAAGCGCGGCTGGCCCGGACCGAAATCCTCAAGACGCTGGACAAGACCGCGCTGCCGCTCTTGCGGCCGTTCCTGAATTTTCAGAACGACGAATCGCTCTCGGCGCGGGAGAAACTGGCGCTCGCGTATTCCGGGTGGGTTCTGGGACCGCAAAACGCGTCCACCAACTTCGAGAATTCGCTGCGGTTGTGGGAAGCGCGGCATCTGGTGCTGGACTATCTTCGCAACTCCGATCCGACCCGAGACGCCCAGTTGATTCAGAAAATCGCCGACACCGAAGGGATCGGCCCGACGTCGCTGGCGGCTCTGCTCGAATCTCTTCCGCCGATCATCGAGACGCCGGGAATCGTCTCCTCGAACGCGAATTCGCAGGTTCAGGGACCTCCCGTTCCGCAGTTCCTCGACTTGCAGGCACAGGACGTTTTCGCGAACAGTTCGATCGAGTATTCGGCCATGCTGCCGATCGAATACAATCAGAACGCCGAGTATCCTCTGATCGTCGAACTGCGGCCCCTCTCGCAGACCCGCCAGAAAATGCTCACCTGGTGGGGCGAACAAGCGGCTCGCCGCGGATACATCGTCGTGACTCCCGAGTATCTCGACCCGGCCAAGACCGCGTACGACTACTCGGTCGCCTCCCATCAGGCGATCGAGCGGGTGCTGCGGGATACGATGAAGCGGTTTCGGATCGACAGCAGCCGCGTCTATCTCGCCGGACACGAGGCGGGTGCCGACGCCGCGTTCGATTTCGGAATGGCGCACCCCGATCTGTTCGCGGGAGTCATCGCCATATCGGGCGAGTGCCGCTATCACTGCAAGGCGACAAAGAACAACGAGCCGAACGTCCCGCTGTACGTCGTGACTGGCGAACTGGATCGCGGACTTCTGTCCCGCAACGCCGACATCCTGAACGACCTGATCCGCTTCGGCCGCCGCGATATCATCTATGTGGAATTTATGGGACGCGGGAACGAAACGTATTACGAGGAAATTCATCGGCTCTTCGAGTGGATGAGTCTGCATCGGCTCGACCGGAAGCAACCGGAAATCGATGCGAGGATCACGCGACCGACCGAAGGGCGATTCCACTGGCTCCGAGCCGACAAGCTTCCGGCCTACATTTACACGAACGATCCCGCGACGAACGGAGGACGCTTGCAGGCGGACACGCTCTGGGGACATATCAACACCAGCGACACCGTGCAGTCGATTTATCTGAAAGGTCCTGCGGAGATGACGCTCTTTCTGACCCCCGAGATTTTCGATTTCGACAAACCGCTCACGATCAAGCGATCCCGCAGCGGTTATACCAACAAGCTCGTTCAACCGAGTCTTCAGCATATGCTCGAGGATTTTCGAAATCGCGCCGACCGCAAAAACATCGTCTGGGCGAAGATCAGGCTCGAATGAGAACGATCAGCTTGACCGATCCGATTCGTTCAAGCGGTTCGCCGGAGGGCTGCGACCTGCCAGTTTTCGGGGAATTCCCAGGGAGGCAGAGCGACCCGGGGACGCGGTTGTTCCAGCCAGTCGTCGCTGTCGACGATGTAGCGAGGCACGATCGACGCGGCGATGCGTTCGGCGAGCACGGGTGCGAGTACAAGTTTGGTCGGCCACACGGTCGAGATGTTTCCCTCGCGAACGATCTGAAAACTCTCGGGGCGTTTTCCTCCATGCATCACGCGTTCGGCCCGGTCAACCCGATACGATCCCCATTCGGCCTGGGTCAGGTCGATTCCGGGAATGACCGCTTCGAGTTCCCGTTCTCCGAGCTCGATCAGTTCGGGACGGGACAGGGACACACCCAATTCGGCAATCTGACCTCCGACCTGCCAGACGGTTCTTCCCAGGGAGTCTCGGTCGGTGGTAATCGTCACCCGGGTCTTCGCACCATCGACACAATGTCCGTTCAAGCCGGGAAGGTTCCCTCGCAGCATCAGCATGTGCAGCGGCCGAAGCTGCATTTTGGGGGAAGCGAGTCCGCAGCGCGTTCTGAGCAGACCGTTCCCCGCACCGGCCGCCAGAACGACGTGCTCGGGTTCGAGAATCAGATCGCAACGGTTTGCGCTGGAAATCACAATTCGCGCGATCTCTCCCCGCTCGGTCGTTTCCAGTTCGAGACCCTGTTCGGGATCGTAGTGCAGAATCTGATGAAAGTTGAGATTCTGAAGATTCTCGATCAGCGACTGCGGAGAGATCACCTGTTCTTCGAGCAGGGCGACGGTTCCCGGGCAGTCTTTCAAGAGGGTCGGGCGTTCCAGTTCATTCAATGCCTGCGGAGCGACGGTCAGTCCGAATCGTGCTCCGATCATGCCGATCCGGGAACCGAGCGATTCCGTTCGCCAGAGGTAACACGATTCCGATCGCACGCGTGTCTGTCGCAGGTCGGGAGCGCGAACCCCCGTCAGACAGGCGCGCCAGAGACCGGGCATCTCGCTGATGTTGGCCGCCGAACGCGTCAGCATCCCCTGAAGAGTGTATTTCAGGCCACCGTGAATGATTCCCTGAGAGGCAACCGTCTGACCGGAACCCAGCGCACGGGACTCCAGCAGCACGGCCGAGCAACCTTTGCGGAGCAGTTCGTCGAGCAGCCACAAGCCGGCGACTCCCCCTCCGAAGATCACAGCATCGCATTTCATTTTGGGAGATCCTTTCCCTGCGCCAAATCCCTTGGAATCTCGAACGCGAGCGGAGATTCTTCGAGTCTTGCGATGATTCTCCTCCATCGCGAGGGAGAGTTTAACTCGATTCGCGTTTTGCGTACAGCGAAGTTACTCGTGTCGGAGCGCTTCGATCGGGTCGAGGCGGGCGGCGGCGCGGGCGGGATAGACCCCGAACACGATCCCGATCCCGACGGAAATCCCGAACGCGAGTCCGAGCGTCCACGTTTTGACGATCGGCACCAAGCCGGTAAACAGATTATCGAAGGCCTGATCGGCGGAGCCTGTCGACGGCGAAAAGAATCCGATCATCAGTTGAATTCCCTCGAATGCGAGCGGAGTGAGCATCCCCAGGATCACTCCGACGATTCCGCCGATTCCGGCCAGCACGACCGTTTCTGTCAGGAACTGCTCGGTGATATCCCGCTGCCGCGCCCCGAGCGCGCGGCGGACGCCGATTTCGCGGGTCCGCTCGGTGACGGTGGCGAGCATGATGTTCATGATCCCGATCCCTCCGACCACGAGGCTGATCGCGGCGATCGATCCGAGGACGAGATTGAAGATGACCTGAATCTGCTTGGCCTGTTCGAGCAGTTCCATCGGAACCACGATATCCCAGTCGGACTCATCCTTGTGATTGCGAAGCAGCGTTTCCTTGATCACTTCCGCCGTCGGGAGAACGTTTTTTTCATCATCCACCTGAATCGTGATCTGGTGCAACTGAACGGATTCGGCACTGAACGAGCCTTGTCCGCGCTGGATGTTGTCGTCGCCGAGCCGAACCTGCATCGTTCGCAGAGGGATGTAGACGTCTTTATTGTAAGACCGGCCCGCCAGAGAACCTCCGATCGCTGCCGTCGCACCGCGCGGCTTGGCGATTCCGACAACTTCATAGAAATCGGTTCCTACCTGAAACGATTTATGGAGCGGGTCTTCTCCCGGAAACAGAGTTTCAGCCACCTCGGCGGCGATCACGCAGACCGGCTGCATCTGAAACAGATCGTGATGCGACAGAAATCGTCCCCGGCTCATCTTGAGGTTGTTCGTTTCCTGATATTCGGGCGAGCAACCGATCAGCTTGCCTTCCATCTCGCGATGCCGATTGCGGAGTGCCTGATCGACCTCGCGGATCGGGATGGCGTTCGTCACGTGCGGGATCTGGTCGGGCGAGAGCAGCCTCAAATCGTCGCGGAGCAATCCGTAACGCAACATGAAACTGCCGCTCGAACTGGCGGTCGATTTCTGCTGCGAGGGCTTGACGCTTTTAACGATGATGTTTTTCGCGCCGAGTTCCAGAACCTGGTCCTGCGCCTTGCGGCTCGCCCCTTCGCCGATGGCCAGCATCGCGATCACCGAGAACACCCCGAACACGATCCCCAGCATCGTCAGCGCCGACCGCAGCTTGTGCAGCAGCAGGCTCTTGACGGCAAGTTGAATCGTTCGAAAGATACGCATGTGTTTTCAATGATCGGGATGGAGTTAACCGGGAAAAAATCCGTGTCCGGCGACGACGCCGTCTTTCATATAGATTTGCCTTTTCGCCCGTTTGGCGACCGAATTCTCGTGCGTAACCATGATGATGGTCCGTCCCTGTGCATTCAGGTCTTCCAGAATGGCCATAATTTCTTCTTCGGTTTTCGAGTCGAGATTACCCGTCGGTTCGTCTGCCAGAATGATTTGCGGATCGTTCACGAGCGCCCTGGCGATCGCGACCCGCTGTTGCTGTCCCCCCGAAAGCTGGAACGGTCGATGGTCGGTTCGTCCTTCGAGTCCCACCAGATTGGCCAGATATGCGCAGCGATCGCGGTCGCTGTTTTCGATCGGAGGTCTTCCGGGTCGATAGTGCAGCGGGACTTCGATGTTTTCCAGAACCGTGTATTGGGCAATCAGGTTGTACGATTGAAAGATGAAGCCGATCATCTTGTTGCGGATGTCGGAGAGGGCGTTGTCGTCCATTGTCGAAACATCGTATCCGCCGAGGATGTATTGGCCGCCGGTCGAACGGTCGAGCGCTCCGAGCAGGTTCAACAGTGTACTTTTTCCGCTTCCCGACGATCCCATGATCGCGACGAAATCTCCGTACGGGAAATCGATATCGACTCCCTGCAGAGCGTGCACAACCACTTCTCCCAGATAGTAGTGCTTGTGCAGTCCGATCACCTGGGCTGCGTAGTCACTCATTCGCTGCCCCGCCTCCCGCGGGACGTTCTCCGCCGCTTCCGCCGCCAGGTCCAGCATTCCCACTCGGTGTTCCTCCAGCTCCCGGTCCGCCAGGTCTTCCGCCGCCGGGAGGTCTCGGGACCGCCTGGAATTCTGTCAGACTGATGGAACCATCTTTGTCCGTATCGGCTCCAGCGAAACGCGCTTTCATTTGTTCGGGCAGTTCGTCATCGCTGAGTTTACCATCTCCGTTTTTATCCATCCGCTTGAAGAAGGCGGTGGGGTCATTGCCGCCGCGCGGCGCTCCCGCGACGGGACCTCCCGCCTCGGGACCCGGTCCGGGAGTCGGCTTGTCGAGATCCTGCGGACCCGGATTATCGATTTTGGGTTGGTTTTTCAAATCGTCGTTGTCGGCTTGATCGTTCAATTCCTTGATTTCGTCCGAAAACTGCGTCAAGGGATTCATCACGACCAGTTCGCCTTCCTGGATTCCGTCCTCGACGACGAAATCGACATCGTTCGAACGTCCGAGTTTCGGTTTTCGTTTTTCGGCGTGACCTTTCGAATCGAGCACCCACACGTAGTAATCCCTGCCGATTCTCACGGTTGCCTGCACGGGAATCTGGAGCAGGTTTTCCCTCGAGTTTTCAACAATAATATCGATATTGGCCGTCATACCCGGCTTGAGTTCGTTCAGTTTTTCTCCGGTATCGGTGATGCGAACGCTGGCCTCGTATTCCTTGAGGTCCGTATTCGGCCAGCTTCCCGCGAGAGGCACCGCCGAAACGGCCTCGAGTTTTCCCGCATAGACGTGATTCGGTATCGCATCGACTCGAATCTGAACCGGAAGCCCCGCAACGATGTTGCTGATCTTGGATTCGTGAATGCGGGCATCGACTTTCATCGCCGTCAGGTCGGGCAGGTTAATCAGCTTCTGCCGCTCGCGAACGGCGGCGCCTTCCTCGATCACGACCGGCTCGCTCCTCCGACTGTTCTCGTTGGCGTACACGACCCGACCCGCTTGAGGCGCGATCAGCTTACAGGCGATGATTTGCCGGCGCAGTTCATCGAGCTTCGTTTTCTGAACGGTGTAGGCGAGTTCGGCGGCGGTGACCTCGGCTCGAAACTGTGCGAGCGCGGCTTTGCCTGCCAATTCGACTCGTTGGAATCCGCGCGCGGTCTCGGTCTCCAGTTCTTCGAGCTCTTTTGTTGTTCTCACTTTTATAAATTTTTCGAGGACTTTCTTTTCTGTCAATTTGACGTCACGTAACAACTTAGTTTTAGACACGTTGATGCGGTCCGCTTCGATATCCTCAGGAGTTTTATACCCTTTCGAAGCCAATCGTTTCGTAAATTCATACTGATCTTCTGCACGCTTCCATTCTTCCGTGCTCTGATAGATCTCACCTTCCACTTTTTCCATAGCCTGGGGATACTCACCTTCGATGTATTTTTCCAGATCGAGTTTCGCGAGATCCATCGCGAGCGATGCCGCCGAAAGATCGCTTTGATTCTGCAGGACCTGAATCTCAACATTTTTAACGGCTTTCTCGAGATCCGCGGATCCCTGTTCGACCGCAATCTGCTGCTGCTTTTCCTGATCGACCAGCGGAGCCGAATCGAGTTCACAGACCAGATCGCCGATCAGGATTTGACCGGCCTTGACTTGCGTGCCGGGAACGATCCGGTCGACCAGCTTTCCGTTCTCGTCGAGTTTTTTGACAGTTTCGGGTGCCTTGACGACAACGGCAGAGAACTCGCTCAATTCGTAAGGATGCTCGACGAGTTCGCCGTTCTGGTCTTCGATCACCACCACCGCGGTTCCCGAGGTGACGTTTCTGATCTCCTTCACTTCACCCGAGACTTTTGCGGTCAGGGGATCGACGACCAGCGATCCTGCCGGAACGATCGAGATGATCGTGGTCGAGCCTTCGACATTGCTGACCAGAGATGCGTTGCGGCTGCTGTCGATCGTCCCCTTCGCCACCACCTTGATTTGAAACGGTCCCATCACAGCGGGCTTGGTGACGTAGTTTCGAACGGCAGCCTTGGGAGAAAAGAATTTTTCTTTGAGTGCCGGAAAGGCGTAGACCGCTCCCGCGCCGACCGCCACGAGAAGTAACAGGGGCAGGAGAAACCGGGAAGCTCCTCGCGAGGGCCTACTTTGTGAGATGTCGGGGCCGAACGACGGGGAGCCGGGAACCTTCTCCGGTGTCGTAGAAAGATCGAGCGGTTGGGATGGACTGTTCGACGCCATGGCGGGAAACCTCGAAGTGTTCGGCGGGACTGATCAGTGGAAGCGGAGTATAGCCGTAATGTTCGCTTGGAGGGGGAGTTGGTGAGACCGCTCGAGGCGCGGCTGAGGCAGATCCTCCCTCCCAGTCGAACTGAGATTCTCTCAGATATGATACACTCAAGTCACCGGTTTGTGTCGCAGAAAACGGCTGATCTGCCCGGCTTGCGGAAAATTTTACACCCGATTCCCCGGGAATTGGCAGATATTCCGCTGAATCGGGAGAGGGGGACATTTCAGGCGAACTCAGGTCCTGAAGCAGCCGAACTCCTCCTGGAGACGAGAGCGTCCGATAGAAGTTGTCTTCCCAGACGCCATCGGGTGCAATTTCCATGATTTCCATATCCCGATAAATGTTGATTCGACTTTCTTCGTAAGAAATCCAGTCACGAATGAACGCATTCTGTGATTGCAGAACCGTCTCCAATGCGTTCAGCAGGTCGAATCCTCCTCTGCCTCCTCCGGCCGGATTACTCGATTCTTCCACGCTGGTATCAAGCTGGATCGCTGCGAAGCGAACCGATTGTCGAGATGTGGCAAAGTTTGCCTTTTGTACCTGAAGTTGCCGCCACGTCTGACGGACCTGAGCTTTGATGCTGTCTTCCGTTTGCATGTAGGTTCGCTTGGCACGCTGATAGTTGATCAGAGCCGCTCGATAGGCGTTCCGTTCGTCGATCTGATCGAGGGGAGTGTCGAATTCGAGCCCCGCCCGGAAGCTGCTGTTGGCCCCGCGGAAATCCACCGGATTGAATTTGCCAGGTCGGGTGCTCACGTCTCCGTCGACGCGAATCTGAATCGCCGCTTCGAGAGCGTTCGCGGCAATTTCGACGGCGCGTCGCGCATCGGTCACGGCGGCTTGTGCGTTCATCAAATCCAACCGAGTCTCCAACGCGATTTTCGTGACTTCCTCAAGACTCATCTCGAATGGTTGCAGCAGCACTTTTTCGACGCGTTGATTGACTTGCACAACCTCTAAACTTTGAGTAATCCGAAGCAACTTTTGCCGAATGGATAAACCGCTCAGATAAATCGTTTCCTTATCCTTTCGAGAGAGAGGTTCTGATTTCGATACGTAGCTTGTAAGATTCTCGATTTCGATTCGTTGCAATTCCAGGAGTTCTCGCGATTCCTGAAACAAGCGCCGATCACGCGCAATATCACTCTGCAACTTTTGACGCTCCTCGGGTGAAGCATCCCGCAATCGAATTTCCAGGACAGAATCGAGTTGCGCGAAATCCTGTTCCACTGCGGAGACACCATGCTCCAATAATTTCAGATACAGTTCTCTGAACTGAGGAATTCGCTTGCGGTACTCCTCATCGGCGGGAGGCTCTGCTCCCGTGATTTCATCTGGTACCATGAGCACTCCCCAAGTCTCCTTCATGAAATCGTAGAGCGAGTTCTCGTACGCCAGAAGGTCCGGAGCGATCAGCTCAAACTGTTCGAGCAACCCCAGATTGATCGAAATGGTCAGATCGGGAGGCAGGCCGAGACTGATTTTGTAAGTGTCGTATGAGTCTTGAAGGGCGCGTTCCGCGCTCCTCAAGGAGTTTCGATCTCTCAACAGACGCGACTGAAGCTGAGCGACGGCTTGAATAAACACGCCACCCTGAAGTTGTTCTTCCGCCAACCCGCGCGAACTGAGTTCCGTCTGGATTTCGATCTGCCGTTCGGTCCGTTTGATGTTGCCGATCGAGTTCGCCAATTCCTGATGCTGTTGGAGCAGGCCCAGATATCCCGGGCCGAAACCGCCGCTCCCCGTGACGATGCCCGTGAAAAAGATTTTGCGAAATCGAGCGAGATCCCGGACTGCATACAACAGGTCGCGCTCGGTCTGCGTGAGATTCTCCAGCACCACTTTGCGCCCCGCATTCCGCAACAGCGGCTGAACCAGCGAATACGAAATCGTACTCGCCGTCGTGTTGTTTCCCCCCGAAAAAATCCACAGCGTATTGTTCGTCAATTCGACCAGCCACTGCGCCCCCGTCGGAAGCAACTGACTGACTCCAAAATTCGATCGTTGCGAAAGACTGTCGGTCACACCAGGGACTGACGTCCCCGTGATGCTGGATCCCGGCGTTCCTCCTCTCCCGAGATAGCGAACGCCGAACTGAAATCGTTCGCGGCTGACCGCCAGCGCCTGCAGATAGACGTTCTCGATTTCGGTCTGATATTCCCGATTGTGAATATTCGCCAATTCGATCAGTTGTCCGAGTTCGAGATTGTGCAGCGCGGCGGGCTGATTGACCACGCCGGCAATGCTGGTCTGCATCACAAACTCGTTTTCTCCGACGTCTGCAAGCAGATTTTCCAGCCAGTTCGGATTTTCGACGTTGAACGCCTGACCGAAC
>DATKCB010000313.1:0-3428 GCA_035513495.1 Planctomycetaceae bacterium
AACGCGATCGAACACCTCATCGAAGAACACCACTTCACCCGGGAGCAACTGCTGGGTTACGATCTGATCACGCTCAACTGGATTCACGGAATGGCCCACGAATGGGGTAAGCCCGATTCACCCGAAGAGCTGCCGCTCAGGGCAGAGAGATAAGCTCATCAAGGGAGTTCCTTGAGCTGGATGTGGCGATATTCCATCTGTCCGCGATCCCCTTCCAGTCCGATCGGGCCGGTTTCGGGAAGCTTGAACTCGGCTTCCAGGACCTCACCGTTGCAGGTGCAGTGAGCGACGTTCTCCTTGACGGTGATCACCAGTTGGTTCCAGTCCTGGGGTTTGTAGTTCTTGAGTTCCTTGTACGGTCCGGCGAGCGGATAATCGCGGCACTGCAGTTGCGGCCGGCGAATGAAGACTCCGCTGTCGGCGTTCGGAGTCGCCCGGAATTCGAGTTTCAGGATGAAGTCGGCCGGGAATTCTTTCGTCGTCCAAAGTTGCTGGACGCGGCGTCCCTCCGGAGGAGTGGTGACGATCAAGCGGCCGTTCATCGCAACGTAACGACCGTCGTCGCTGGATTTCTGTCCGTCGAATGTTTTCAGCTTCTCCTGAGTCTTTTGGTCGCGAAATCCCCAACCGGTCAGATCGTGTCCGTTGAAGAGACTCACGAAACCGGGTTCGGGCGTGAATTCGTGCGGTTTGGTTTCGAGATATCCGAGCGTCGCGAAAATCGGCCGGAGGGCCGCGGCCCACTTCGAGTAGCCGATTTTGTTGGGATGCAGCAGGTCGGGAAATTCGGATTTCTTCGCGTCCCCCTTCTCGTCGGCAAACAGAGTCCACGTATCGACGACCGTAATCTGAGCGTCCCCTTTGACGGCCTCGAAGTAAAGTTTGTTGATTTCCTTGATCTTTTCAGCAGGTCGTTTTTTGATCTCGGATGACGGAAAAACCTGACACAAGATGATCGGCATTTCGGGATTGTGTTTTTTGGCGGCCTCGACGATCAGCTTCAGGTTCCCGGCGATCGTTTCGGGCGCTGCGCCTTCTTCGAGATCGTTGGTCCCCATCAGCATGACCAGTCCGCTGGGATTGAGAGCGAGTACATCTTCTTTGAGCCGGATCAGCATGCCCCGCGTCGTGTCGCCGCTGATGCCCCGATTGGCGACCTTCATTCCGTGGAAGCTGTCTCCCATGCTGTCGCCCCAGCCCTGCGTGATCGAGTCGCCGAAGAAGACCACGGCGTTCTGATCCCGTTCGACTTGTTTCGACCACGCCGTGCGGCGCTGCGTCCAGAGGTTTTGAAACCAGTCGTAGCGGCGAATCGGACCGGCTCCGGGAACCCCTTCGTCGGTGGTGGGGATGTTGAGATCGTCGGCGAAGACCGAGGATTGGCATTCGATCAAACTCGGAGCGAGCAGTCCAAAGATCGTGATGAGTAACAGCAGTCGGCGGATCGGGGATGTCATGATTTTTCTCTTCAATTGATTGTTGGTCATCGACCCTACTGTCCCTCTTCGAGACAGTACAGATGATTTTTTCCGCGGAGGAACATTTGCTTGCCGACGATCGCCGGAGAGGTTTCGCAGCCCTCGTCAAGTTGATTGGTGGCAAGCACTTTCAATTCCTCTCCTCGTTCGAGCACGGTGGTGTCACCGTCGCGACCGACGAAATAGACTCTCCCGGCCGCACCGACGGGAGACGCGTAAATTCGCCGGACGCCCGGCAGACGAGTCTCTCCGATCAGGATTTTTCCGGTTTGGGCTTCGATGCACGAGATAATGGCGTCGTTGGATTTGTTGAAGTAGAGCAGTCCGTCGTACAACAGGGGCGAGGGAACGTACGGCGAACCGCGCGACACGCTCCAGGCAATCTTGTCGCTGCCGGTGAGATCGCCCGTCGAATCCAGAGGAATCGCCAACGCAGCGCTGCCTCGATATCCGCTCAGACAGAACACGAGTTCTCCGTTGGTCACGGGTGACGGAATGACGTTACCCACCTGGCCTCCGCACTCCCAGATGAGAGAACCGTCCGCGAGATCGTAACTGCGGACGCGATTTGAGGCATTCGTGATGACCTGCGTTGTACCGCCCACTTCAACGACTAAAGGAGTTGCCCACGCGCTCGGTTCATCCCGATCGGCGGACCAGACGGTTTTGCCCGATTTGCTATCGAGTACGGTAATGGTGGACTGATCTTCGTTGTCGCGGTTGACGATCAGCCGATCGCGGTATACGACGGGAGAACATCCTTCCCCGAAACTGAGCCGGGTGTTGACAGTTCCGAGATCGCGCTTCCAGAGCAGTTCGCCGTCGAGATCGTAACAGTACAGCCCCGCCCCGCCGAACCAGGCATACAACCTTTCTCCATCAGTCGTCGGAGAGGCCGAGGCGAAGCTGTTGTCTCCGTGGTGACCTTCGTGAGGGATCTTCTCGATCGCGATTTTCTTCCACAGTTCGCGTCCGGTGTTGCGATCGAGGCAGAGCACGATGTATTCGTACGTCGTGTTCGGATAGATGATTCCGAACGGTCGTTTGGGTTGTTCCTCAGGTTTAGGGAGACTGGGGTCGGCACGCCCGGTGTCGACTGCGGTGAGCAGAAATATTTTGTCTCCGAAGACAATCGGGGTCGTCGTTCCGTGTCCGGCGATGGGAATCTTCCAGCGAACGTTTTCGGTCTCGCTCCAGGTGAGCGGCGGAGCGGCCTCGCGGGCGACGCCGTTCGCTTCGGGACCTCGCCAGTGAGTCCATTGGTTGTGCAGAACTGGTTCGGCTGCAAAGACCGCGGATGTTGCCCCTAACAACGAAACCAACAATAGCCGAGTCAATTTGACGATTCGCATTCCATCTCTCCTGGCCGGATACCGGCGGGGCAGTCTTG
Organism: Planctomycetaceae bacterium; assembly: GCA_035513495.1. Taxonomy (GTDB): domain Bacteria; phylum Planctomycetota; class Planctomycetia; order Planctomycetales; family Planctomycetaceae; genus DATKCB01. The sequence goes on from DATKCB010000313.1 coordinate 2,869, forward strand.
TCGTTGAATAATCTTTCAGGCGGGAAACGGTTTCCCGTCCGAGCAGGTTTTGAACGTTTGGGGGGAGATACTCTCGATTCGTGTCTGGACGGGAAAAATGTTCCCGTCCTACTTTTTTGGCGTCAGTCCAGGCGAACGCCTTCGAGTTTGATATTACCGGGAGCCGTTCCCGAATACGACTATTTTCGAATTTTTATAGTATTCATTACTGATCAGTCGGGTGTACTTGTTCCCCGCTTCGGGGGTCAAAATAAACTCGATCGTGAGCGGGTCTTTCCCGAGGTATCGCAGGCGTGGAATCGTCACTTCGCTTTGCTTCCCGTCGAATCGCAAACCCGCATCGGAACAGGTCGCGGCAAAGCAGAGCAGCAACGCTGACAGACTTTGTCGGAAAACCCCGAATGGAAACCCGCAACGTAAGTGAGGGCGAGCGCGCATTCCGAGACGTCGCTCTGAAACCGCCCTCGCTGACGCTTCGGGTTTCCGCTTTCTGACAACGCCTGGACTCGAAACCGGATTCCCGTTTCTCGAACACATGTTTCGCACCCTCGTCTCGTTGC
>DATKCB010000314.1:0-5852 GCA_035513495.1 Planctomycetaceae bacterium
TTTACCAATCGTACCGGGAACTTCTCTCCGACAATGAGATTCCGGTCATCGACATTGCGGTCCCTCCCGACGTGCAGCTCGAAGTGATCCGGGAAGCCGTCAAACATTCCGACCACATTCAGGGGATTCTCGCACAAAAACCGTTGGGACAAGATTTCGCTGAAGCGCGGGAGATCGTGTCGCTGTGCGAACAGGCGGGGATTGTGCTGGCCGTCAATCAGAACATGCGCTACGATCAGTCGATCCGGGCCTGCAAGTCTTTGCTGACGCGGGGCGATCTCGGAGAGCCGGTGCTGATGACGATCGACATGCGGGCGATTCCTCACTGGATGCCGTGGCAGCAGCGTCTCGGATGGGTCACGCTGCGGATCATGAGCATTCATCATCTGGATACGTTTCGGTATCTGCTCGGCGATCCCCAGCGCGTGTTTGCCAGTACCCGACCCGATCCCCGCACTGCGAAGAAATTCGCACACGAGGACGGCATCTGTCTGTACATTCTGGAATACGAAAACGGAGTCCGCGCATCATCGTGGGACGATGTTTGGGCCGGGCCTGAGATCGAGGGGGCGGAGAGCGACATCTCGATCCGGTGGCGGCTCGAAGGGACGCAGGGGCTTGCGCGCGGAACGATCGGCTGGCCGAGTTATCCCGCGCGGACGCCCAGTACGCTCGATTACGCGACCGAAAAGCATCCGGGAAAGTGGCATCAGCCGCGCTGGCCGGATGTCTGGTTTCCGGATGCATTCATCGGTCCGATGTCGGAGCTGTTGCGAAGTCTCGAAACGGGTCAGCCGCCTCAGCTCAACGGGAGAGAGAATCTGAACACGATGGCGCTCGTCGAAGCGTGTTATCGATCGGCGCGCGAGCATCGCGCGGTTGAGATCGACGAGATATTCGAATGATGTTTCGTTTCGAGCCGGGAGCGGTGAGAAATGACGTCTCTTGACTTCGGAATCCAATCCGATGAGAGTAGTCGTCGCGCCAAATGTTGACCTTGTCGCACAACTCTCGATTTTCAACGTCGACGTTTGAGGCTTGATTTCCTTCACTTTTCATACTTTTCGAACCTTTCCTACTTTTCTCACTCGCTACAAGCGATTCCGCTATGCCAGAAACCGCCGCACCCATCTCAGTCAAAAGCCTCGATCACGTAACGCTGGTTGTGAAAGACCTCGAAGCCAGCAAGGATTTTTATTGCGGACTGTTGGGAATGGAGGACGTTCCCCGTCCCGGTTTTTCGTTTGCGGGGAAATGGTTTCAGGCGGGAGCGACTCAGATCCATCTGATCGAGGAACACGACGAGTCGGGTCCGGCGGGAGAGGTTCGCGACGGGGAACCGTCGAGCCGCAAGCATCATCACGCGTTTCTGGTCGAGGATGTGCGTTCGGCTTTCGAGGCGGCGAAGTCGGCGGGTGCGTTGATCGTTTCCGAACCGAAAAAACGCCCCGACGGAGCCGTTCAACTGTTTCTGCAGGATCCCGACGGCTACATTGTCGAGTTGTGCCAGCCGTAGCGACATCTGGATCGATTGTCGCCTAAGCTTTTGTCTGCTGCGATGTTCGGATTTTAACGGCGGGGAGGGTCGGGGGGAGCCTTTCGGTTCGGAATCTTAAATGGAGGCTGGATTCCTCCTCCCTTTCTGTTTTATACTCTGACACACTGTCGAAACCTTACAGGGCTCCCTTTTCCTTCGGCGCGGGAATGCCGTTCAAACTATCGGAACGACTGCATGTCGAGCTTCTCGAAAAACATGGTCATCATTGCTCTGGTTCTGACCGGCATCGTGGCCATCGGCGCGATTATCGATCTGGCGATGGGGATTCCGTTCGGGCGGAACATTCTGCTCGATATCATGTTCCTGCTCGGGGCGGGAATGATCGGCTATATGGGGTACGAAACCTTCAAGGACTATTCGTAACTCAGCAGTCTCCGATCTTGACGTCGATTCGCTCAGCTCCCGCCGGCGTTTGTTTCTTCCCGGAGCTTCCCTGCCTGGTAGTGTCGTTCCATCTCGAGCAGCGATACGTCCTTCAAATCCCGGCCGGATTTCTTCACCTGTTCTTCGATATACCGAAATCTCTGTTCGAATTTCTCGTTGGTGCTGCGGAGGGCTTCTTCGGGGTCGATTCCCCAGCGGCGGGCGATGTTGGCCACGACAAACAGAACGTCTCCCAGTTCGTTCTCGATCCGCTTTCGACGCGCGGGATCGTCGATCGGCTCGTCGGGCAGCAGCTCGACTTCGACACCCGCCGGAACGTGCGGAATTTTTCCGTCGGGAAATAACTCGTCGGCCAGCTCTCTCAGTTCTTCATTGAGTTTGTCGAACAGCATATTCCGCTGAGGCCAATCGTATCCGACGCGTGCGGCTTTGTCGGAAATTCTCGACGCGCGGACCAGTTGCGGAATCGCGCGCGGCAATCCGTCGAGGACCGACTCTCGTTGCTTCTCGCTGTTCTTGGCGGTATCCCAGTTCTGCTTGACCTGCTCGGGCGTGCTCGCTTCGGTATCGCCGAACACGTGCGGATGACGGCGGACCAGTTTTTCGGTCAAACCTTCGATCACCTGGGGGAGTTCAAATCGGCCTTCATCGGCTCCGATCTGTGAGTCGAGCATCACCTGCAGCAGAACATCTCCCAACTCCTCGACGATGTGCGCATCGTCTCCCGAATCGATCGCTTCCAGAAGTTCATATGTTTCTTCCAGAGTGTACGGTTTGATGGTTTCCAGCGTCTGCTTGCGATCCCAGGGGCAGCCTTCCGGCGCACGCAGTTTCGCGACGACTTCGCACAATTTCCGAAACGCCGTTCCGGTTCGTTCGGGATCCGGAGGCGTTCCCGTCCGGAACATAATCTGCTTTGTCATGGTGAATAAACTGTGAACTAGTTGACGCGAGGAAGGTGAAACGAGTCGGACATGTTCGGTGAAATCATTGAGGCGATTTCGGTTTCTCTTCCGCCGGCTCGGAGGGGGAATCAACTGGTGTTGGTGATTCCGTTTGCTGAAAGTCGAGTTCTTCTCCTTGCAACTCGAGATATTTTTTGCGTTGGATTTCCGTCAGCACCTCCAGCATTTTTTGCTCGGCTCGCTCTCGAATGGCCGAATATCCCTGCTCGCCGGCGACAGGTCCTTTCGGCAAATTTGTCAGCGCGTCGGGAGCTGAGACCCTTTTCGCGAAAGCCTTGAGTTCCCGGTCCATCTCTTCGGCAATGACCATGATCTGCTCGATTTGTTCGTCGGTCAGTTCGAGAAGTTTGGCCACTTCGGGATCGAGCAGGGCGATCGGTCCCCGCATCTGCATCGAGAGACCCCACAATCGTTCGCGCTGTTCGTCGGTCAGAAGTTTGAGAATTTTGGTTCGGCCTTGAGCTTTAAATTTGTCGGCGTCCGGCTTCAGTTCGGCCATGCGGAGGGATTGCTGACCCCGTGGGAGATCGCGAACACCCCGATACATCAACTGGAGCTGGATTCGCATCATCTTCTGCTCCTGTTGGACATCTTTGATTTGTGTCTCGGAGAGCTGCAACTCGCGAAGAATCCGAGGTATCGTCAGCAAACTGGTGGGATTTCCCATCCCCTGGATTGTGTTCTGACGCAATCGTTCCCGGCGTTCTTCTTTGGTCTCTTCGGGAATCGGTTTCTCGTTCTGGGATTTCTCCTCAGTTTTCTCGTCGTCGGACTTCGACTGGTCCTCCGAAACGGACGGTTTGGACTTCGTGTCGGGCGGTGTCTGTTGAGCGAAAGCGAACACAGGGAGCGCGGTACTGCAGACGACCAGACTCAAACAGCAACCTAGTATTTTCATGGAACAACTCGAAAAGAGGAACGGTTCGAACGACTACATCCGATTGTACCTCGAACGAGGAATTTCTCACCAGTACAATTCCCGTTTCTGGCGGTTGTCGCTGTTCCGCCTGCTTGCGTCGCTGGAATCAGGGCTTCATAATCGCATCCCTTCCGGTTGAAACATTTCAAGGAATTTTCATCGTGACTGCTCAACTCAGCGACTTTGCCCGATCGCTCTCCGTCGAAACGGCGTTTACCGTGCTGGCTGTGGCCAAACAGCTCAAAGCGGCCGGGAAAGACGTTGTCGAACTCGAGATCGGGGACAGCCCGTTCAACAGTACGGCGTCTGCCAAATCGACCGGACTGGCTGCCATCGAAGGAAATCAGTCTCATTACTGTCCTTCACCCGGGCTCCCCGAATTTCGCAAAGCGGCCGCCGAGTTTGTCAAACGGGAATTCGGAGTTCCCGCGACCGCGGAAAACATCGCAGTCGGACCGGGCGCGAAAGTCTTCGAGCAGTTCTTCTGCGAGGCGTTTCTGAATCCCGACGACGGAGTTCTCGTTTTCAGTCCGTATTTCCCAACCTACGTTCCCAACATCGAACGCCGGGGAGCGCGCATCGTCTTTGCCGATCTGAAGCAATCGAACGCGTTTCGCCCGAATCTCGATGACATCGAGAACTTCCTGAAAACCGATGCCAGGCCGAAGGCGATCTTTCTCAATTCACCCCACAATCCGACCGGGGGGGTCGCGCTGGAAGAGGATCTGCGGAATCTGGCCGATCTGATTCGCGGAAAAAACATCGCGGTCTTCAGTGACGAACCGTATTGTCACATGATCTGGGAAGGGAAACATCATTCGCTGTCCGCTCAGCCGGGGATGCTCGAGCAGTCTGTGGCGGCGTACACGTTCAGCAAATCGTACAGCATGAGCGGCTGGCGGCTCGGTTTTTCGGTGGCTTCCGCGGAGATCACCGAAGCGATCAGCAAAATGATCAATACCACTCTCTCGTGTACGCCTCCGATCGTGCAACTCGCAGGGAAAGCAGCCCTCGAAAACGATTCGACCGAACGCGACGAGGTGATGGGCAAGTTTCGCGAGAAAGTCGAACTGCTTACAGCGGGACTCAACCGGATCGAAGGGTTCAACTCACTCCCCCCCATGGCGACCTTTTACGTTTTTCCGAACGTCGCACCGATCTGCAACAGACTGGGAATGACATCGCACGGACTGGCGCTCTATCTGCTCGAAGGGGCCGACGATGATTTTGGAGTGGCCTGTCTGGGGGGAGAATGTTTCGGCCGAGCCGGGCACGGTTTTCTGCGATTCAGTTGTGCCGAACCGAACGAGCGGTTGCAGCAGGCTCTCGATTTTCTGCCGGTCGCGATCGCCCGGGAAGATCGCATTCGGGCATTTCTCGAAGCGCGTCCCAAATTCCGGCTTGCCGAACCCTACCCCGAACTCGGATGATGGAGCGCCCGGGTCACCCCGCATCGAACCTCGCTCATGTCTCGACCACCTCGCACCCCTTGGCTGAAGTTTTCGCGAATCGTGGGATCGGTTCTCGCCGGGTACTGGATTGCGATGGCGATCGCGACGCACATCCCGGTCGAGTGGATGATCTGGCGCGGACTCGACGCCGGAGGGCTGATGGCGAAAGGAGGCGATAAGCTGCTGCATCTGATCGCCTATGCGGGACTCGGATTTCTGCTCTGCTTCTGGATCGCGTCGCGAGGGCGTTTTTCTGTTTCCGCCGTCAAAGCGATCGCGATAGTGTGCGTACTTTATGCGATCCTCGACGAACTGCTCCAAATCCCCGTCGGCCGCTCCGCGGACTTTGAGGATTGTCTCGCCGACTGGTGCGGAGCGGGGCTGGGAATCATGCTGTTTGCGCTGCTGTTCCGAATCGCGGCTCTATTGCGGCCGTCTCTGCTGACGAATTCCCGCGAGTCTCAGTAAGGAGTGCTGAGATCAAAAAGTTCTGGGTTGAATTCAACGATATGTTCACGTATAAAAAAGAACAGATTTCGTGTGCCGGATGCACAAATTCAATCGTATTTCTTTAG
>DATKCB010000315.1:0-4117 GCA_035513495.1 Planctomycetaceae bacterium
CCAAATCGATCAATCGTCTTCCACAAGGAGGCCAATCGCCATGAGTCTCGTTCAGGTTCACAATGTCTCCAAGCGTTTTCGCAAAGGGGAAGCGGTCATTGTTCCGCTCGATTCGGTCTCGCTCAGCATCGAAGAAGGGGAGTTCGTCTCTCTGATGGGCGCGAGCGGAACGGGGAAATCGACGCTGCTCAATCTGATCGCGGGGATCGACCGCCCCGACGAAGGGACGATCGAGGTGGCGGGTCAAGAGATCACCCGGCTCTCGCGTTCGCGCCTCGCCAACTGGCGGGCCGAGAACATCGGTTACATCTTTCAGACGCACAACCTGGTCCCCGTGCTGACGGCCTACGAAAACGTCGAGTTGCCGCTGCTGCTGTTGCCGATGTCGCGAAGCGAACGTCGCACGCGGGTGAACGTGGCGCTCGACGCGGTCGATCTGCTCGACCGGTCGGATCACTATCCCCGTCAGCTTTCGGGAGGACAAGAACAGCGCGTTGGCATCGCCCGGGCGATCGTGACGCATCCGACGATCGTCGTCGCGGACGAACCGACAGGAGATCTCGATCCCGATACGTCCCAGCAGATTCTGGATCTCCTCGTCAGAATCAACCGGGAACTCAACGTGACGCTGCTGATGGTGACACACGACCGCGATGCGGCCCGCATCGCGGGTCGGCAACTCACACTCGATCGCGGCAAGCTTATCGAACTGGAAAATGCGGAGGCATCGTGATGCGATATCTCAACTACATCCTGAAAACCTTATGGCGACATCGCTCGCGAACACTGCTGACGGTGTCGGGTTCGGCGGTGGCTCTGTTCGTATTCTGTTTCGTCGGGGCGGTGCAGGAAGGTATGAACAACCTCCGCCATCAGAAGGAAGCCGAGCAGTCGCTGATCATCTTCCAGGCCAACAAGTTCTGTCCGGCGACGAGCCATCTGCCGCAGGATTACGACGAGAAACTGCTCGATCTCGATGGAGTTCGCGACGCGGTCCCGATTCAGGTCTTCACGAACAACTGCCGCGCGAGTCTCGACGTCGTCGTATTTTACGGAATTCCTCCCGAGAAACTGCAAAAGGTCCGCGACTTCAAGTTGATCGAAGGAAGCTGGGGAGACTTCGTGAACAATCAGGACTCCGCCGTGATTGGGAAAGCGGTTGCAAATCGAAGAGGACTGCACGCCGGCGAAAAATTCAAGATCGGCGATCTGATCGTCGACATCGCCGGTGTCTTCACCAGCGGTAATCCTGCCGAAGAGAATTACATTTATTCGCATCTCGATTATCTGCAGCGACGCAACGGAGCGAACCTCGTCGGGACTGTAACGCAACTGGAAGTGTTGCTGGAAGAAGGCGTTGATCCGACGGAGAAGTCGGCTCAGATCGACCAACTCTTCAAAGGGGGGCCGATCGAAACCGACACGCGGGCCAAGGGAGCATTCCAGGCCCGCAGCCTGAGCGATCTGACGCAACTGATCGAATTGTCGCATTACCTCGGACTGGCCTGCGTCGGACTCGTTCTCGCACTGGTCGCGACAACGACGCTGATGTCGGTTCAGGATCGCGTCAAGGAATATGCCGTGTTGCAGACGCTGGGATTCACTGGTGGAAAAATCTTCGGACTCGTACTCTCTGAAAGTCTCGTATTGAGCGTCGCGGGGGGGATCCTCGGTGTTGGAATCTCGATGTTGATGCTGAACTTCGGCAGTCTGGCGGTCGGTGCCGAAGCGGTGACGATAGCATTTCGTCCCTCGTGGAGTCTCGCGATTCTCGGGATGGGTGTCGCAGCGGTGAGCGGACTACTCGCCGGAGTCGCGCCTGCCTGGCAAGCGTCCCGGATCGAAATCGTCCCGGCACTGCGGCAATAAAAGCGTAACGTAGGTTTCCAAACCTGCGAGGGTATTACGTTTCACTCGCGAGAACAGAAATATTCGCCCACAGACTACGTTTTCAATTTCACGCAGGTTTGGAAACCTGCGCTACTTTTTTGCGTGCAGTTTCGCCATCAGTTCCAGGATGGTTTCGGTGATGAGGACCGAGGCGTCGAGTTGGACGCGGTTGGTTCCCATCCAGGTTTCGTAGCCGCCCAGTTCGTGCTGCGCGGGACTGGGGAGGTAGCCGTTGGAGTCGTTCGCGAGTTCGATCGTGAAGGCGTCGCCGAACGGGCTTTTGTCCTTGATTTCAAGACCAATCTCGGCAAATGTTTCGAACGGAATCGCGGCAATCGCAAGGTCACCGATGCGAACGGCCTGCAGCGGGATTTCGATTTCGTCCGGACCTTTGAGCAGATTCTGAACCCGATCGGCATAGTTGGTTTCATAGCGATGATGTTTGGGGGCATCTTCAGGCTTCGCGCGAACTTCTTCGAAATACTTCTGCATCGCGGCGTCGGGTTTGCGGACTTTGAGCGTCAGATTGCGATTCGCGGCTCCCAGCGGAACCCAGTCGTGATATTTGATGGATTCGTGAGCTTCGGCGACTCGTTTGACGACGAGTTGGGCAACCTCCGTCATTTTTTCGTAAGGTTGTTTACGCGTTCCTCCCTCACGGAAGTTGATGTTGTTGATGTCTCCGCTGGTTCCGTTACTGAGCATACCCACGAAGGAGTCCTTCGCCCCGATCGCCTCGCCGATCTGCTGCGAGAAAATTCCGAAGTAGTCTGCGGAGATATCTCCCTGGTTGACGCCACCCACGTAATGCAGCGAGTAGTTGGCGAGCAGGGCGATCGGCCGTCCGTCGGTCGATTGAACGCTGAGAAACGAAATCTCGGGATCGATCGGCCCCGCCGGTTTGACGAGGGCGGCGTTTCCACGCGGGGGATTCATGCGGACTTTGTCGATGCCACCGAACGGGTTTTTCAAAAACTCGGGATCGGTCACGTGCCAGCGTCGGTTGAAGACCTCGGACGGCTCGTCGACTCCCCCCCAGCCGATGCGTGCCGGTTCGAGATTTGCAAGGGCCTGTTTGACGCTGTCTGCGATCCCCCTGACCAGAATCGGCTTGTATTTATCGCTGCTCGAAGGCGTCGCCGAGTGTGTGTGCGTGGCAGCCATCAGCAGGTTGTCGACGGGGAAACCGGTCTCGGACGCGATGAGTTGGCGCGCCTCGGAATAAACATCTTTGCGAATCCCGAGATTGTCGCAGATCACGAATCCGATTTTTGTTTTTCCGTCATCGAGGATCAGGCAGCGAGCGTGCAGATCGTCGTGGATGCTGGTGGCAGGAAAGGGAGCGAATCCACCGATTACGTTCTCGCCAAGCGGCGGAGTGATCCGGGCAATTGCCGCTCCCGCCTGAAACACCGGATCGGCCGCCGTGAGTTGCGGACTGCCAGCAGAAAAACTCGTAAGGACAAACAGCACAAACACAATTCGCGAAATGATGCCAGGCATATCGTCGTCTCATAATAAATGGTGAAATTCTCAGAGCAGAGCAGCGAGAGCAAATGCTCTCAATCGATACTGTCCTGCCTCGGCACTACTTCGTGTATCCTACTCACAATTCCGCCAGCATTCGAGGAATATCTGCTTTGAGACGCTGCATTCCCTCCTCGAACGAGACGATAGGGTGATAGCCGAAATCCCGTTCGGCTCGGTCGATGCGATAGGTATGCGACAGCGATAACTGGTTCGCCAGAAAGCGGCTCATGGTCGGTTCCGACTTCAAGCGCAGGACGCGCGAGATTCCTTCCATCACCGTCCCGATTGCATACGCGGTTCGTCGCGAGATGTGTCGACGAACCGGCGGTAATTCGGCAACTTCGAGAATCTGTGCGATCCAGTTCCAGAGGTTGACCGGTTCATTCTCATTGATGAAATACGCCCGACCTCCCACGGGAGAATCGGTTCCCATGCGATCGGCGGCCTGCAGATGTGCCGCGGCGGCGTTTTCGACGTAGATCACCGAAATCGTGTTGGTTCCGTCACCGACGCGAATCAGTTTCCGGGATTTGGCCCGCTTGAGCAGTCGCGGGACGAGATGGTTGTCCCGCGGTCCCCACATCAGATGCGGACGAATCGAGCAGGTCGCAATTCCGCCCTGGCCGTTCATTTCGAGGACGTGGCGTTCGGCCAGCGCTTTCGTGTGCGGATAGTGACAGAGATATTTTGGGGGATA